>JAKQKF010000370.1 GCA_029560815.1 bacterium | reverse complement strand
CAGCTTGTAGCGGTAGCTCTGACCGGGCTCAACCCCTGCGTCCTGATAGCTGTAGGTGTGGGCGGCGGCGCTGGTGCCGGCCCCCGGTATCAGCTGGCTGGTAATCTGGCGGAATTCGCCGGCAGCACCGGCGCGGTAGAGATGAAAGCCGAGGTTTTCGGTCTCCGACTGGGTGGTCCATTCGAGCAGGACTCCTCCCTGCGCCAGGCGGGCGGTGAAGGAGGAGAGTTCCACCGGCACCTCGATCGGGATGATGTAATCCTCGACCTCGCCGTCGTCCGCGGCGCCGGCGGGAGTGAGATCGCCGGTCGAGTTGAAGCGGAATCGGCTGGCCACCCCGGTGGTCAGGGCGCTGTCAGGGATGTAAAAAGTGAGCGGATTTTCGCCCGCGACGAGGATCTGGTCAATGAAGACCTGTTCGCCGGCGTCGGCCCAGCTGCCGTTGCCATTGAAATCGACCCAGGCGTTGAGAAAGCCGGGCGAAGAGGCGGTGACGATGACCGAAGCGTGGTGTTTGGTGATGAGGGTGTTCTCGTCGAAGATGACGCCGTCCTCATCATCCAGGCCGCCGTCATCATCGCCCTCGGCCTCGTTGTTCTGCTGGCCGTCCGGCTCGGCGTCGATGAGCTTGCCGAGGAAGAGATTGCCCACAAGGTGGCGGGCGCCGTCGCTGGCGAGCAGGGTCGGGAAGGTCGGGTCGGAGGCGTCGCCAAAGTCATACTCGGCGGGCAGGATTTCGAGCTGGTAATCCTCCACCTCGCCGTCGCCCGCGGCGCCGGTGAAGGAGAGGGTCTGGTCGGTGCCGAAGCGGAAGCGGGCGAAGGTGACGCCCAGGGCCGCGTCGGTCGGGATGGTGAAATTGATGTTGTTGGCGCCGGCCGTCAGGGCAAAGCCGCTGAAGACCTGCTCACCGGCATCCGCCCAGCTGCCGTTTTTGTTGAAATCGACCCAGCCGTTGAGAAAACCGTCCCGGGAGGCGGTGACAGTGAGGGCGGCCGGGCTGCCCTGGGTGAGATGGCCGGGATCGGCAAAGAGCACGCCGTCTTCGTCATCCCCGGTGAGGTCGTCGCCGGTGGCGTCCGCATTCGGCTGGCCGTTCTCCTCGGCATCGATCAGGCTGCCCAGATAGCAGTCGCTGGTGACGATGTGGCGGGCGCCGTCCTTCTTCACCAGGGTCGGGTATTCCGGATCCGGCGCATCGCCGAAATCCCAGTTAATGCAAACCGTCTGGATCTCCACGCGGTAGTCGATGCGGCTGTTGGGCCCGACCTCAAAGCGGATCTCGAGGCGCTCGCAGGCCGGCTGGGGCGAAATCTTGAAGTAGGAAAGTTCGTAGCCGTTACCATAGCCGAACTCGGGGGCGAAATCGCCCTCGCACTTCATAAAACCGTAACCGTCGGGATCGGGATACTCCTCCTCCGGGCTGGCGGGGCATTGGCCGTCGTCGTTGAGCCACTTGATGAGGTGATCGGTGAAGCCGGTCTGAAATGAACCGGTGCCTTCAACGAGAGTCCACTCCACCTGGGCCCAGACATACTTGGAAAAGCCCTCGCGGTATTCGTTGTCGACATCGATCTTGGCGATGATGTACTGCGCCTGCGGGCCGGTGTTGGAGGCTGTGCCCGTGGCGATGGTTTGGGTCCAGTTGGGCAGTCCTTTCGGATTGTCCCACCAGACCGGGGTGCCGGCGGCCAAGGCCATGCCGCTGAGGACGAGGAGCAGGCCCAGGATCAGCCCGCCCGCTGCAGTGACTCTCTTGTGCTTCATCAGCTCTCCTCCAAAAAATATGACAGGTGTCGTGATTAGGTTACTGGTTCGCCGGCGCCTGACACCCCCGGCGCGTTATTTGTCCGCTTATTTTCTTTATTTACAATACCGGTATAAATCGCATCATGGACACGCAGCGGATTACGCAAACCCTGTGCCATATTTTGAGGGGACCGGCTGTACCGGTGCGATCAAGACTCCGGGCGGAACCGGGAAGATATCAAGCCATCTGAGGCAGCGTTGGCGATTTTTTGCTTGCTATCCCTGCCATTTTACAATATATTTCACTATTGAGATATGCTTTCCGAGGAGATTAAAACTATGCATACACTTACGGCGATCATCAGGAGAGAAGACAGTGGATATGTTTCCATGTGTCCTGAACTCGATATCGCCAGTCAGGGAGAGACCATCGAGCAAGCCCGCGCCAATTTACAGGAAGCGCTCGAGTTGTTTTTTGAGTGCGCCTCGCCGGAAGAAGTTGACAGGCGCCTGATGAATGAGGTTTATATAACCCAGGTCGAGGTCGCCATTGCCTAGGCTGCGGATACTTTCCGGCAGACAGGTCTGTGCCATCCTTTCGCGCCATGGATTTTTGGAGGTTCGCAGGCGAGGAAGCCATATTGTCATGCAGCGAAAAATTGATAAAAGTACAGTTACTGTCCCTGTCCCCGACCATGACGAGATCAGGACAGGAACCCTGCAATCCATCATCAGACAATCAGGCATCGACCGCAGCGAATTTGAGTAATCCCGCCGGAGATAGTCAGCTCCCCTTCGCCGCCCTCTCACTGCCCGCAAAAAATAAACCTCTCCGCCAGGGCTGCCGGGCCAGTCCCGCCCCCGGCCGCATTTCTTTCCAAGCCGCTAATGCCCATCTATTTTTATTTTTATTCTCCTCCAAATCGCGTATATTATCGCTGTTATCCCCCAACTATCACACACTGCCAAGGGCCCATCCATGAAAAGAATGATCGTCCTGACCAGCCTCTTCCTGATAGCTGCCGCCTGCGCGCATGCGCAGATCGCCACCCTCGAGGCCACCCTCGAGCTGCGCACCGTCGACGGAGTCACCGTGCCGCACCAGAACGGCATCCCCGTGCCGGCCTTTGAAAAACAGCAGCGCGCCATGATCCCCCTCGCCGGCCCGTGGCGCAAGGAGCGCTTTGCCGCCAACGACGCCCTCACCCTGAGCAGCCGCAGCACCGCCATGCCTGCCCTCCTCAACGAGGCCAGGGGCCGCGAGACGCGCAATTTCGACGACAGCGCCTGGCCGGTGATGACCCTGCCGGCGGTCGAGAACCAGATGATGAGCTACGAAGCCCAGCCCGAGTTCTATGAAGAGGGCGTCTGGTACCGCCGCACCTTTGAGGTGCCGGACAGCCTCCGGGGCCGCTACGTCAAGCTGATCTTTTACGCCGTTAACTATGTCGCCGACGTCTGGGTCAACGGACTCTACCTCGGCTGGCACGAGGGCGGCTATACCCCCTTCGCCTTCGATGTCACCAGCGAGCTCGATTACGGGGCGGCCAACACCATCGCCATCCGCGTCGACAACCCGGCCTGGGGCACGCGCAAGGATATCGTCCCCTTTTACGAGGTGGACTGGTTCAACTATACCGGGGTGATCCACGATCTCTACCTCGAGGCGGCCGATCCCCTGCATGTGGTGCGCAGCGAGGTGGTGCCCGTCTCAACTGACGGCGAGCTCCTGGTGCGGACCGTGGTCGGCAACCAGGGCGAAGCCGCCGGTGAGGCCGACGTGCAGATCGAGATCTTCCGGGCGGATGTCACCGCCGCCAACCAGATGAGCGAACAGGCCGCCGACCTGACCGGCGCCGCGGCCGCCTTCTCCGGCAGCCCGCAGCAGACCCTCACCATCCCCGGCTACAGCAGCCGGGTCTGGCAGACGACCCTGCAGATCGCCGATCCCGCCCTCTGGACGACCAAAACGCCCAACCTCTATATTTTGCGCGCCACCGTGCGCCGCAGCGGCGCCATCGTCGACCGCTTCCACACCCAGTTCGGCATCCGCACCGTGGCCGTCGATGGCAACAAGGTGCGCTTTAATCACAAGCCGGTCTTTTTCACCGGCGTGGCCCGGCATGAGGATCACCCCCAGTACGGCCGTAGCCTGCCCGTGGAGGAGATTTTCAAGGACCTGCAGGGGATCAAAAAGAAGATCAACTGCCAGTTTCTGCGCACCGGCCACTATCCCAACCACCTCGCCACCTATCTCTACGCCGACCGCCTCGGCCTGACCGTCATGGAAGAGATCCCGGTCTGGTGGTACGACGACCCCGAGCCCTGGCTCATCCAGAACGATCAGCGCCATATCCACGAGCAGATGTGGCGCGAGATGATCTTCCGGGATTACAACCGGCCGAGCATCATCCTCTGGAGCACCTGCAACGAATGCCGGGACGTGGACAACCGCAAAATCTTCATCGAGCGGGTCCATAACGAACTGGACACCCTCTACCCCGACGGCCGCCTTGTCAGCCAGTCGGCCGCGGCCGACCGCCCCAGCACCCGCTACCCAGGCACCGACGCCTCGCAGCGGGTCTGCGACGTCATGGGCTGGACCATGTATTTCGGCATCTTCCACGGCGGCACCCTCGGCCCCGGCACCTCCACCTTTCTCGACAGCGTCGCCTCACAGCTGCCCGGCAAGCCGGCCATCTGCACCGAATACGGCTACTGGTCCACCCCCACCGGCAGCTCGGAGACCTTCCAGGAGAAGGTGATGCGCGAGACCTTCACCGCCCTCGAGGCGCGCGGCGCGGTCAGCGCTCTGGGCGCGGTCCGTCCGGGCGGCATGCTCATGGCCGCCACCTGGTGGTGCGTCTACGACTGGTACTCCAGCTCGCAGGGCGCCCAGGGGGTCAAGGAGTTTCAGACCATGGGGCTGTTTCACATGGACCGCACCGCCACCAAGCAGGTGACCAAGACCCTCATCCAGCGCTATCTGCCCTACACCATTCACAACGGCATGACCGTCGGCGTGGAGGTGGAACCCGGCCCGGCGGCCCTGCCGGAGAGGATGCGCCTGGCGGCTAACTATCCCAACCCCTTCAACAGCCGCACGGTCATCCGCTACGAACTGCCGCAGTCTGCGGAGGTCCGCCTCGACATCCTCAACCTGCGCGGCGAGGTGGTCGAGACCCTGGCCACAGGGCGGCAGCAGGCGGGAAGCCACGAGGCGGTCTGGCAGAGCCGGCACCACGCCAGCGGACTCTATCTGGTGCGGCTGCAGGCAGCCGGCGAGAACCGCATTCAAAAAATGACCTTGCTAAAATAAGGAAAACCATTGCCCATCCGCTCTGACACCAGTTCGCTGCCCGTCTCGGGCCGCTTTGATTTCAACCGCACCATCGCGCAGCACCTCCGCCGCAAAAGAACGGCCTCTCTCCTCAACCTCGCCTATCCCGAGGAGCTGCTGGTCAAGCAGGGCTCCCTGGAGCAGTTCTGGGAGCAGCACCGCCTGCCCGGACGGCCGGAAGAGATCATCGCCTCGCCCATGCCGCGCCACTACCGCACCACCAGCAAACGGCGCATCAAAGTCCACCAGGGCCGCATCACCGCCGAACTCGACCATATCGATCTCGAGTCCCTGCCCGAACAGGCCCACCTGATGCTGCTCGAGCCCGAGGCGCACCGCCAGATCTACGAACTCCTGCTCGGCTACCTGGAAAAACCGGCCTATCGCGAGTTCGCCAGGCACGTCAATTTCCTCATCATCCGCGGCACCTACACCGAACACAGCGTCATCTTTAACGTCGACCAGTTTGACGCCGAGGTGGTGCGCAAGGGCAAGCTGCTCGCCGCCCACATGCAGGAGAGCCCGGTCGGGATCGTCTCCGCCTATATGTTCCTCGACCCCTCGCGCTCGGACTATTATCTCGAGAGCCGGCGCCCCGACGAGCACATCATTTTCAAGAAACTCTTCGGGCCGGAGAACCTCAGCGTCGAGATCGAAGGGCGGCGGTTTTATTACGAACCGACCGGCTTTTCCCAGGTCAATCTGGCGATGGTGCCCGAGCTGCTGCGCGTCGTGCGCGAGCTTTTGCCCGGTGATCCCGGCGCCATGCTCCTGGACCTCTACTGCGGCTACGGCCTCTTCGGCATCAGCCTCGCTCCGTCCTGGGCGGGCGTGATCGGCCTGGACGCCGCACCCGGCGCCATCCGCGCCGCCACGGCCAACCACCAGCACCTCCTGCCCGAAGCCAACGTCGTCTTTTCCACAGCGTCGATCGACGGACGCGCCCTGCGCCGTCTCCTGCCCGAACCGGATACGATGAGAGAATACGTCATTCTTGATCCGCCGCGCTCGGGAACGCATCACGGCGTGATTCCGGTGCTCGCCGGCCGCAAACCCGCCGCGGTGGTGCACATTTTTTGCGGCATCGAACAGATCCCGCGCGAGGTGCCCGACTGGCTCCACGCCGGCTACCGCCTCGACCGCATCGTCCCCCTCGACCTCTTTCCCGGCACCGCCAACCTGGAGTGCTGCCTGCTCTTCACCCCGCGCCCGCCGGCGCCGCCGCAGACCGAAGAGCCCGAGGCCGAGCAGAAACCCCGCTTTGTCCACAAGGGGAGAGTGGAACGGACCTATAAGAAACGTACCGAGGGGGAGACGGGCACAGGCGAGCCGAAAAGGCCTTTCAAGCCGCGCAGGGAGAGCGGACCGGCCCGGCCCGCGCGCCCCTACAAGGGCAAACCGGATGACCGCAAGGCAGCTCCTCCCGCTCGTGATGGCAAAGGCCGGCCCGCGGACCGCAAAAAAGGTCCCGCCGGGCCGAAGGAGAGGAGTGGCGGCTATGGCAAGGGGCGCAAGGGCAAGCCGGCGGACTCTAAACGCAGCTTCGGCCGCAAGGGCCCGGGCAAATGAGCGCGCCGCACCGCCTTTTCCACGTCTGCACCACCCTGGATGACCTCGCCAAGGCCTATATGGTGCGCGCCATCGTCTTCATCGAGGAGCAGCAGGTGGCCTATGCCGAGGAGGTCGACGAGCTCGAACAC
>JAKQKF010000368.1 GCA_029560815.1 bacterium | reverse complement strand
AAAGGCCTGAAAATACATCACCAGGCTGCCGAGGGTGATGGCCCCGGCCAGGGTTTTGCCGATCAGTACCAGGTAAAAGCCATAGGCCACCGCCGTCGCCAGGAGCTGGGCCATAAGAGTGCCGCGGGTCTGGCGGCCGTTAATGCGAAACTGCTCGACCCGCAGCCGCCGCTGGATGGCCAGGTAGCGCCTGCGCAGGAAGCGGCCAATACCCAGGGCCCGCACCTCTTTGGCCCAGGCCTTGTCGGTCAGCAGCCAGTGGTAATGGTAACTCTTGCGCTCGAGGTTGCTGCTCTTTTGCCGCCACTCGAAAAGCACATCGGCGAAATGGAGGCGGAGGAGAAAAGCAGGCAGCAGGGTGAGCAGCAGGAGCAGGGGGATCGACCAGTGGAAGAGGAAGAGGAGGCCGACCAGCCCGGCCAGGGTCAGGCTCTGCTGGATGATGTTCTGCAGCCGCCCGACCAGCTGGGAGGGGCGGTAGATGGCCTGGTGCTGGGCCCGGTGCAGAGTGTCGAAAAATTCCGGATTCTCGTAATAGGCGAAATCGATCTCCACCGACTTGTGGTGGAGCTTTTCCATGATGTTCTCCTGCACCATGGCCGACTGATGGCTCTGCAGCCAGGAGTGGATGCTGGAGGCGACCACCTGCAAAAAGACCAGTCCCCCCACCAGCGAGGCGAGCAGGATGAGCGCGGGCGGCGTGGCGGCGACTGTGCTCGTCTGCAGGGCGGAGGCGACCCCGTCGAGGATCAGCTTGCTCGCATATAGAATGCCCAGGGGCAGCACGCTCTGCACCACCAGCAGCAGAATGCTGACGATGAAGAGCATGGGCGAGGCCCGCCAGACCAGTCCGAGGGAGCGGAGGATGTTGGGCAGCAGCTCTTCTCGGAGCTGCCGGGGTGTGAGCTTGCGAAGGGAGCGCAAACGTGGGGTCATCGGAATCGGCCTTCAAGGGATGTGCTTATATCAGGCAACAACCGGTGCGGAGAGAAAATTCCGCCGGGTGGGCGCGAGCGGGGACGGGTGGGTACGAGATGCCGGGGCGGCGAGAGCGAGGGCGGGTGGGAACGAGATTTTGGGGTGCCGGGCCGTGTGGGAGCGAGATTTTAGGGAGCGGGCGGCGGGAGAATTACTGCAGATGCACAGTGAGGGCGAGATTAGCGGTCACCTCCTTCAGCTTCCAGAGGCCGAGATGGGCCTGGAGAAAGGGGAA
Source organism: bacterium (assembly GCA_029560815.1). The sequence continues at coordinate 67 of JAKQKF010000368.1, read as the reverse complement.
GGGCTGCAGGCGCAGGCCGGCGTTGAAGCACTCGGCGTCGTACTCGGCGAGCAGGGTCACCATGCGG
>JAKQKF010000416.1 GCA_029560815.1 bacterium | reverse complement strand
GCAGCCAAGGCCAAGGCGGAAAAGGACAAGGCGGAGAAAGCCAAGGGGAATCCGAATCAGAAGGTGCTCTTCCACACCATCACCGAACTCAAGAGCATTACAGGCGGCACTCTGGCCGCCGACCTCTTTGAGGTCCCGGCGGGCTACAAGCTGCAGGAAAACAAGAAGAAATAGCCTTTACGCGCACACAAGCCCGTCAGGCCTCCTGGCGGGCTTTTTTTTGTCCCTCCCTCGCCAACGGCGGCGGCCACACGCTATCCTTGCCGGAGGTGCCAGTGCCTGCGGATGGTTGAGAGGAGCACGAGTGTGAAGATCAGGTAGATCAATGAGAGGAAGAGGAAGCAGTATCCCAGCGGCAGCCGGTCGCTGAGGCGGCCGAAAACCGGGCCGATGAGCACATAGCCGAAACTGACCCCCATATTGGCCAGGGAGAGCACCGTCGCCCTGACCTGCGACGTGCTTCTGAGGTTGATCTGCTGCAGCAGCACCGGGATGGTCAGATTCCATATAAAGGGGTGGAACATGATGAGGGGCAGCAGCCATGGCGAGCGCAGCAGTCCAACCAGCAGAAGAATGGGCGCGATGAGCAGGGACACCATGAGAAGGTGCAGTGTTCCGGCTTTGGCCGCCGCTGCAGCAGAAAACCGGGCGCCGAGGGCGCCTGAAAACTGAAAGGCGGCGAAGAGAACGCCGAAAAGGGCCAGGGGAATGCCGACGGCCTGATAATAGAGAAAATAAGCCCACAGGGAGATGACACTGACCGATCCGACCAGCCCAAGGAGAAGGATGAACGGCCGGATATCGGGATTTTTCATCGACTCGGCCGCAATGTGCAGGATATTTTGCAGGGGATTTTGCCCGCTGGCTTTTTTCCGCTCCGGCTCGGTCATGGTTGCGGCCAGAGGAATGATCGCCAGTCCGATGAGGATGTTGAACCAGAAAGGCAGGCGCATGGAGACGGTGGCCAGCAGACCGCCGCTGACGGAGGCGATGGCGGTGCCGATACGG
>JAKQKF010000415.1 GCA_029560815.1 bacterium | reverse complement strand
GCAGCCAAGGCCAAGGCGGAAAAGGACAAGGCGGAGAAAGCCAAGGGGAATCCGAATCAGAAGGTGCTCTTCCACACCATCACCGAACTCAAGAGCATTACAGGCGGCACTCTGGCCGCCGACCTCTTTGAGGTCCCGGCGAGCTACAAGCTGCAGGAAAACAAGAAGAAATAGCCTTTATGCGCACACAAGCCCGCCAGGCCTCCTGGCGGGCTTTTTTTTGTCCCTCCCTCGCCAACGGCGGCGGCCACACGCTATCCATGCCGGAGGTGCCAGTGCCTGCGGATGGTTGAGAGGAGCACGAGTGCGAAGATCAGGTAGATCAATGAGAGGAAAAGGAAGCAGTATCCCAGCGGCAGCCGGTCGCTGAGGCGTCCGAAAACCGGACCGATGAGCACATAGCCGAAACTGACCCCCATATTGGCCAGGGAGAGCACTGTCGCCCTGACCTGCGAAGCGCTTCTGAGGTTGATCTGCTGCAGCAGCACCGGGATGGTCAGATTCCATATGAAGGGGTGGAACATGATGAGGGGCAGCAGCCATGGCGAGCGCAGCAGTCCAACCAGCAGAAGAATGGGCGCGATCAGCAGGGGAACCATGAGAAAACGGAGGGTACCGGCTTTGGCCGCAGCAGCAGCTGAAAATCGGGCGCCGAGGGCGCCCGAAAACTGAAAGGCGGCGAAGAGAACGCCGAAAAATGCGATCGGAATGCCAACAACCTGATAAAACAAAAAGTATGCCCAAAGCGAAATGACACTGACGGACCCGATCAGTCCAAGGAGAAGGATGAAGGGCCGGATATCGGGGTTTTTCATCGATTCGGCAGCAATGTGCAGGATATTTTTCAGGGGATTTTGCCCGCTGGCCTTTTTCCGCTCCGGCTCGGTCATGGTTGCGGCCAGAGGAATGATCGCCAGTCCGATGAGGATGTTGAACCAGAAAGGCAGGCGCATGGAGACGGTGGCCAGCAGACCGCCGCTGACGGAGGCGATGGCGGTGCCGATACGG
>JAKQKF010000352.1 GCA_029560815.1 bacterium | reverse complement strand
AAATTGCGCCCGCGTTGGCGCCTTTATCATCATCCTGCCGGGCGCCGGAGATGATCCACTCCTCATCATAGACTACCGGCAAACCGTACCAATCCGCCTCCTCGCCGTCGCTGGCGATGATCTTGGTCTCCTGCCGCCACTGGCTGCCGTCGTAACGGAAGATATAGAGCGATCCGGAATCCTTGCCGTTGTCATCGTCCAGATAAGCCCCCACGGCCAGGCCATCTTCGTAGAGGGAGGTATGAGCACCGAAAAAATCGCCCTCCGCGCCGTCGTTAGCCACGATCTTTTGCCGCTCACTCCAGACCTCGCCATTCCGCTGGAAAAGGTAAACCGCGCCGGCGTTCTTTGCTTTGGCGTCATGCTGATAAGCGCCGACAGCCAGCCATGACCCGGCGATGGAGCATTGATGGAAAAGATCCGCTGCGGCGCCATCCCCGGCCACCAGCTTTTGCTGTTCGAACCAGGCCGTGCCGGACCGTTTGAACACATAGACGGCGCCGGCGTCGCTGATCGCCTCGTTGTCATGATAGCGGGAGCCAACCACTGCATAGTCATCATCCAAGGCGGTGGAGACGCCAAACCAGTCCTGGGCCGCGCCATCCGACGCCAGCAGCTTGGCCTGCTGGACCCAGGTCGATCCATCCCGTTTGAATATATAGGCCGATCCAGAACGCGTACCCAAATCTTCATCAAAGAAAGCGCCCACGATTGCATAGTTGCCGTCGATCGCCACGGATATACCGAAACGGTTATCCGTACCGCCGTCATCGGCCGTCAGCTTGGCCTCCTGCACCCAATCCGAGCCGGTCCACCTGAAAATATAGGCCGAACCCGACTTGTCGGCTGCGTCGTCGTCCCAGCAGGCGCCGACGATGGCGTAATCCCCGCTGATGCCCACCCCGTAACCGAAATAGTCCTCCGCAGCCCCGTCCGCCGCCACCAGCTTTTTAAACTCGATCCATTTCGTGCCATTCCAGCGGTAGAGATAGGCCGCGCCGGCATCATTTCCCCCCGAGTTGTCATCGAGATGCGCGCCGACAATATACCAGGGTCCATCCTTGTCAATAAAACCGCCGTAGGCATCCCCCTCCGTTGTTTCCCCTGCCTTGAGCTTGATCTCAATGTCGGGGCGCATCCATTTGTACTTCTCCCCGTACCTGTAGAGGTAGACGGCGCCGGAGTTGAAGCCGTTCTGGTCGTGTAACCGTGCGCCGGCGACGATCCACTCTCCGGTGATACCCACAGACAAGCCATACCAATCTGACCCTGCGCCGTCGCTGGCGATGATCTTGGTCTCCTGCCGCCACTGATCGCCATCGAGCCGGAACACATAGATCGATCCCGAGTCGGTGCCGTTGTCATCATCTCGATAGGCACCCACAACCAGGCAATCTTCATTGAGCCTGCTATGCGCCCCGAATCTGTCTCCCAGTGCTCCCTCGTCCGGAGTCAGCTTTTGCCGCTCAACCCAGGCCGATCCCTCGCGATGAAACATATAGACCGCGCCGGCGTCATACGCATAATTGTTGCTCATATAATCCCTCCCGACGGCGAGCCAATCCCCCTGGAGAGAACATATATGGTAATGATCCAGGGTCTGGGCGTCGCCGGGCGTTATCTTTTGCTCTTCGCTCCAGGCTGTACCGTCCCGCCTGAACAGATAGACCGCCCCGGCAAGAGGGGTATCCCCCTTTTTGTGATTGGACGCGCCAACTGCGGCACGAGTACCATCCAGGCTGACAGATACGCCAAACTGGTCCTCTGCTGCGCCGTCCGAAGCCAGCAGCCTGGCCTGCCGCGCCCAGCTCGAGCCGCTGCGCTTGAAGATATAGGCGGATCCAGACCGCGTGCCGAAATCGTCGACAAGAGCAGCCCCCACAATGGCATACTCCCCGTCGATGGCCACAGAGATGCCAAATCCGTTGTCGGGCCCCGCATCGTCAGCGTTGAGCCTGGCTTCCTGCGTCCAGGTCGCGCCGGATCGCTTAAAGATATAGGCTGCCCCGGACATGTCCGTCGCATCATCAGCCCAGCAGGAGCCGACAATGACATAATCGCCGCTTATGCCCACCGAATAACCGAAAAAAAACTCCGCCGCGCCATCCGGGGCCATGAGCTTTTGCTGCTCGATCCAGTTGTTGCCGTCCCAATGGTAGATATACGCCGCCCCTGCCAGCATCCCGCCCGCGTTCCCGTCGCGGAAAGCGCCAGCAACCATATAGTCTCCATCCACATCTACGGAAACACCAAAAAGATCTCCCTCTGCGCCGTCCCCGGGCGTCAGCTTGGTCTCTATATCGGCATGAATCCAGTTGTCGCGCGGACCAGCGGCACCTGAGACTGCAGGCTGAATATCGTCGAAATAGAACCCCCCTTCGAAATAATCGGCCATACTACCCTCGAGATAGATGTAGACATGTCTGATCGTATAGCGTGGGATCGAGGACAATACTGTTGTCCAATCGAAGCTCAGATTGGTCCAGTTCGGGTTCTCATTCCAGGTTGCGATGCGTTGATTCTCCTCGAACGCCCGATAGCCGCGTACCTTCGCCTGATCCTGATCATAAATTTCCAGGATAAGGTTGACCTTCAAATCCAGGTGCGCATCGGCAGTACCGATCAGATCCATGGCATTGAGGAGCTTGATCGAAAAACCCCCGGCATTTTGCCAGACCGGATCGGCCGAGAAATCAGGAGATTTTAGCTGGATTATCCACAGTTGCCCCTCGGGATTGGTGATGCCGTGTCCGCCGGTGTTGCTGATCATGTACGAGCCGAGGTTGTTGCCCATCGTTTCGCCGAGAGTTGCCGCCGGGTAGTTCACAGCGTCCGCCCAGCCAACGGAAAAGTTGCTGGCGAACGGACCATGCCTGACTTCATCGGTCGGCCCTTCGTAGATCCAGCCCTGCAGTGTGCCATCGTTAAAGTCAAATCCGCCTGCGACGGCTACCGTCGCAGCCCCGGTCAATACGAGAGCGATGACCATAGCTATCCACCATCCGGACTGCATGCATGTTGATTTCATACCCTTCGCCTCCATTTTTATTGCCTAATGCATTCTTAAAAACAGTGTCAAAAAGATCATCACCAGCGAAAGAACGACAAGGAGCAGCAGCAGGCAGATGCCGGCCGCCAGCAGCCGCTCCTTCCTGCGCATTTTCACGACATCCGGCTTCTCTGAAAGTGCTGCAGCCGGTTTCCGGGCTGATCTCTCTTGCCATCTGAGCAGCATACAGGCATCGATTCCATTAAAGGTTTTGTCGCCTCGGTCATGTCGCCGCACTCGCAGCGCCGGCCCTGTTCGCAAACCGGCGCCGTTCCTTCAAGTGCTTGCGGCCTGGACGGCGTACTTGATCTTCACTTAAATATAGGGAGTTGCCGGGATTGAGGATTGCTGTTTTGTGCCGATCTTTTGCTCTTTTGTGGCAAAATGGTCAGCTGGGGGAGGTCGTTCT
>JAKQKF010000343.1 GCA_029560815.1 bacterium | reverse complement strand
CTGTTCGTGGATGTCGTATAAAGCGGTTTTTCTGGTTTCCAAAGCGCCTCCCGTTGCAATTGGTTTGCATGGCTGCGATGGCCATATTCTTTCAATCTGAAAATTAACATTTATTTGCGAGAGTTGCAAGAAGTAATTTCCCGACAAAAAAAGCCCCGGGATCGTCCGGGGCTTTTCTCTATACCGCTGTCAACCATCAGAATATATTGGCAAAATCATTAAAAATGACAAAGAGCATCAGCGCCAGCAGCAGGGCCATGCCGATCTGCTGGGCGACCAGGCGCACTTTGGTTGAGATCGGCTTGCGCGTCACCCCCTCATAGGCGAGCAGGAGCAGATGGCCGCCGTCGAGGGCGGGGATGGGAAAGAGGTTGATGATGCCGAGATTGAGGCTGAGCAGCGCCATGAACATCACCAGACTGCCAAAGCCGGCCTTGACGGTCTCGCCGGTCATCTGGGCGATGCGCACCGGCCCGGCCAGCCCCTCCTTGACCGAAACATCGCCGCTGAAGAGCATTCCGAAGGAGCGGAACATCATCCGGGTCAGGTTCCAGGTCGACTGCCATCCCACGGCTATGCCCTTGAAAAAACCGGGCCGGACATTGATGGTCTTGGCATCGATGCCGACCAGTCCGTAGCCGAGCATCTTGTCGAGTTTGGGGGTGATCCTGGCCGACATCGGGGCGCCGTTGCGCTCCCAAGCAATGTTGACCTCTTTCTCAGGGGAGCCATGGATGATGCGGATGAGGTCGTCCCAGGAGGAGATGGCGGCGCCGTCGATGCTGACGATGCGGTCGCCCGGCTGCAGTCCCGCCGCCTGGGCCGGCATGTTCTCCATGACGCGGCCGACGATGGGTCCGACCGGTTCGGGGATGCCGGTGACAAAGACGCTGACAGTGAAGACAAAGATGGTGAGCAGCACATTGGCCAGTGGGCCGGCAAAAAGCACCAGCATCCGCACCCAGACCGGCTTGGACATGAACTCCCATGGCTCCCCTTTGACCCCTTCGGTATCCATGGTTTCGTCGATCATGCCCGAGAGCTTGACGTAGCCGCCGAGCGGCACAGCCGAGACACAATAGTCGGTCTCGCCGATCTGTTTGCCGAAGAGGCGTGGCGGAAAGCCGACGGAAAACCGCTCCACGCGGATGCCAAAGGCTTTGGCGGCGAGAAAATGGCCCGCCTCGTGAGCGATAACAAGTACGCCGAGGACTACAATGAAAGGCAGCAGATAGGTGGTCACAATGGAGAGCATAAGCATCATGATAATTTCCTCTATTCAGTTTCTCTACAGTATTACGGTTGATTCAGGCGATGGTTACAAATGATCACTATTTACAGTTTCGCAGCCGCTCCGGCGACATGGTCGCGGGCCCAGAGGTCGGCGGCAAGCAGGGCGCCGGCCTCCGGCGTGGTCTCAATCCGGTGAGCCTGCAGCGCCCCGTCGATGAGGCGGGCGATATCGAGAAAGCCGATACGCTTTTCGAGAAAGAGGTTCACGGCCGCCTCGTTGGCCGCATTGAGCACGGCCGGGGCGCTCCCGCCGGCGCGGAT
>JAKQKF010000320.1 GCA_029560815.1 bacterium | reverse complement strand
CACCCTTCCAGAGCGCAACCTTTGATACCTATGTGGAGTTGCCCGCCGCCTACGACTCGCTCAGATTCATGCCCAGTTACAGTCTCTCCCTGACCGGGGACATCGTCATCACTGAAATTGCGGAGGCAGGGGAAACCGTCTTGCCCTGCGGATTTTCCCTCACACAAAATTATCCTAATCCCTTCAACTCTTCAACCCTGGTCGAATTCGAACTGGAAAAGGATGAATCCGTCCGTCTGGCGGTATATGATGTGACGGGACGTCTGATCAAGATCGCAGCTGAAGGCACCTACCCAGCCGGGATGCACCGGGTGATCATTCAAGCGGATGATCTGCCGACCGGAGTGTATCTCTATTCCCTCATCGCAGGAAACCGAAGGCTGGTCAGGAGAATGACAAGAATGAATTGATGGAAAAGATGCCTGCAATTGTCAAACTTTGGCGATCCGCGCCGCCCAGACGCCAAAGAGCTCGCCCAGAGTCTTGAGGACGATGACCGCAATCAGCCCCGCCATGGGATTGGGGCTCTTGTCGGCGATGAAGGGGGCGGTCATGACCAGAAAAAAGAGCAGGAGCATCCAGCCGCCACCGTTGAAATAGAGCGGCTTGCCTTCCCCGCCATGAAAGACGCCCGCCTGCAGCAGTTCCTCTCCGGTGCGCAAGAGGCGCCCCAATAAAATTCCGAGCACCGGCCAGAGCGGCAGGGCTTTGGCCGCCTTGAAGGAGCTGCGGGCGGTCTCGATCAGATCCATGGCCGCTTCATCACGTCCGAAAATCAGGATGGCGAAAAATCCGAAAAAGGTGATAAAGACGAATTCGAAAAAGAGGACCTTCTCTTTCTCTTTGGTTGTCACCCAGCGGCGCTTGACCAGATCCATGATAAAGACGATCGCCCCCTCAATGATGAAGAGCAGGATCAGGATGAAACTGCTCCAGCCCAGCCGCCAGACTCCATAGAGCGGAATCAGGTTGGTCAGGAGGACCATGCTGGAGCGATAGAACAGCACTGGCATGGCAAGTCCACCAGGATGAACCGGTTTCAGGTTTCTTTTGCTCTTTTGCAATAATGCTCCCCTTTGCCTTGAGTAGATCCGGCACTATTGCCATCTATTATAGTACATGAGCCCCGTCACCGCACATTCGCCGTCCGCATGCGGAAAGAATCGCCCGTCCAGACGCCGGTCCAGGGCGGACGCTTGGCCACGCCGAGACCCTCCTGCGTCAAAATCGTCAGCCGGAAGACCCGCGCGATATCCCTGCTGTCGTTGCGGTAAGCGGCCGCCCAGATCGGCAGCCCCCACTGGATCGGCTCGCCGAAAATGTTGGTCGCCGCCACCACCCAGTTGCCTGCCACTACCACCTTGACTACGGTCTCGTTCGGCTCCCAGCCGCCCTCCTGGGTGAAATAGCGCAGGGCCGAAGCCGCCAGATCGGCCGCACTGCCCGGCCCGGCAAAACCGCTAAAGGCCGCAGGAAAACGCGCCGCATCCAGCGCCTTCTCGATGTCCGCTTTCGATTTGAGGCGCATCGCCTTGATCTTGCTCTGCCACTCCCTGACCTCGGCATCCTGCGGACTGAAACGCGCGGCCATCAGCAGCTTTTCCTCGACGGCGGCGTAACGCTTGTCCCGCTCGGTATCCATGATGAAGGATTCGATCAGGTCGAGGTTCTGCAGCACCCGGGTGAGAATATTCTTCGCCTCGATCTTCGGCGCCTCTTCCAGATTGGTCAGGCCGTCGGTGAGCTTTTGCCACGCCTGGCCGGGCGACTCGTCGGGGCGCTGGTTTTTGGGATCATACAGGCTGATCGAGGCATCCTTGGGCGTCAGACCATAAATTTTGCTGTCGATTTCGTCCGCGGTCCTGCCGTATTTGGCGCTAAAGGCAACGACCTTGGCCTTGACCGCCGGGGCTTCCTTTTGCAGTGCAGCGATTCTGGCCAGGGCCTCATCGGCGTGCTCGCCGTCGTAGATGATGTTCTTGACATAGGTCGGGATAACCTCGCCGAGGCGGGGCACAAAATCCTCCTTGAGGGCGACAATCGCCTCCCAATCCTTGAGTGCCTCCTCCTTGCCCGCCGCTGGAGCTGAACCCGCGCCTGTTCCCCCGACTGCGGCAGCCGGGACAGCGGTTTTAGCCGCCGGCGCTGAGGGCGCGGCAGGCGGCGCGCCGAACAATCCGGTCAGCCGCTTGTACTTGCTCTCCAGAATGCGCAGCTCGGCGAAATTGGGGTCCGCCGCGCGAATCTGGTCCAGCTTGGCCCTGATTTCCTTCAGTTTTGCCGCCGCGGCGGCGCTGTCATGCATGTTCTCGACCGCCCGGATGGCGGCAGCGGCCTCCCGGGCCAGGGTTCTGGTATCCGCAGCCGGCGCCGGCTGGAACAGACCGCAGAGCAGACCCACCACCAGCACAATGCAAAAGCCTTTCCCTTTCATCACACACCTCACCGGTTGGATGCACTGCAAAAGCCTCCGATACCCTCATAAATCAAGATATTGATTCTATCCGTTACGTAAAAGCAAATTTGACGAAATGGTGAAAAATTTTATCTGTGCCCGCGCCAATTCAAAATACGGCTGAACTTTTCGCCGCTTTTGTAGTTGCATAGGTAGTATCTCTTTTCACGAAAGGAGCCGGAGATGCGGCGACTTGTTACAGTATTCCTCTTCGCACTGGCCCTCGGCGGTCCGGCCGCCCTCTTTGCCGACGGCATGATCATCATCCCCAGGCCGCCGCGCCCTCCTTTTCCGCCCCATTTCCCGCCGGCCATGGCCCCGCTTGAAGTGCGCTATCACCACGTCTCGGTGCGGATCGAAGACCAGGTGGCCGTGACCGAGGTTGATCAGGTTTTCTACAATCCCCACCCGCTCCAGCTCGAGGGCACCTATCTCTTCCCGATCCCGCGCGGCGGCCAGCTCGACCGGTTTTCCATGGATATCGACGGCCGCACCGCCGAGGCCGAACTGCTCGACGCCGCCAAGGCGCGCCGCCTCTATGAAGAGATCGTCCGCGAACAGCGCGACCCGGCGCTGCTCGAGTACTCCGGCCGGGGACTCTATCGCCTGCGCATTTTTCCCATCCCGCCGCGCAGCGAGAAACGCATCCGCCTGCGCTATACCCAGCTTCTGACCAGCGACAACGGTCTGGTTGAATATCTCTATCCCCTCAACACCGAAAAGTTCTCCGCCGCGCCGCTCAACAGCGTATCGGTCAAGGTGGAGATCACCTCGACGGAACCCCTCGGACCGCTCTATTCCCCAAGTCACGAGGTGGAGATCCGCCGCCGCGATGCCCGCCATGCCGTGATCGGCTACGAGGACAAGTCGGTCCGGCCGGATACCGATTTCCAGCTCTTCTTCGGCCCGGCCGGCGGTGAGTCGATCAACGGCCGCCTGCTCGCCTTCAACGACGGCCGCGAGGAGGGCTTTTTCCTCCTCATGCTCTCACCGCGGGCCGACGTCGCAGCCGGACGCGTCCTCCCCAAGGATCTGGTTTTCGTCCTCGACACCTCCGGCTCCATGGCCGAGAGAGCAAAAATGGCACAGGCGAAAAAGGCCCTCCATTTCTGCCTGGCCAACCTCGAGGGCGGCGACCGTTTCGAGATCGTGCGCTTCTCAACCGAGGCGGAGGCGCTCTTCAGCGCGCTGAGGCCGGCCACGGCAGCCGACATCCGCCGCGCGGATGAATTCGTCGAGGGCCTCAAACCGATCGGCGGCACCGCCCTCGCCGAGGCGCTCGATCTGGCCCTGCGTCCCCTTCACGGCCGCGCTGCATCCGGGCGCCCCTGCATGGTCGTGCTCATCACCGATGGCAAGCCCACGGTAGGCGAAACCGGCGAGGAGGCCATTCTCAGGCAGGTGAAAAAAGCGGCAGGGGATGAAACCGTCCGTATCTTCAGCTTCGGCGTTGGCAGCGACATCAACACCCATCTTCTCGACCGGCTGACCGCCGAGACCCGCGCCGCCAGCCAGTACGTCCTCCCCGAAGAGGACATCGAAGTCAAGGTCTCCTCCTTTTTCGAAAAAATCTCCCTGCCGGTGCTGGTCTCGCCGCGGCTCTCCGCCGGCGGGCAGGTCCGCCTCGGCAAGATGGCCCCCGCCGCGCTGCCCGATCTCTTCAAGGGCGAACAGCTCCTGATCCTCGGCCGCTACGAGGGCAGCGGCCGCTCCGATATCACCCTGCGCGGCAGCGTCAACGGGCGCGCCGAGAACTGGGTCTACCAGGTCACTTTTCCGGAGGAGGCAAAGGAGCATGACTTTATCCCGCGCCTCTGGGCCTCGCGCCGCATCGGTTACCTGCTCGACCAGATCCGCCTCAACGGTGAGGAGAAGGAGCTCCGGGATGAAGTCGTCGAACTCGCCCGGCGCTATGGCATCGTCACCCCCTACACCGCATTTCTGATTCTCGAGGATGAGGAGCGGCGCAACGTGCCGCGGGCCCGGCGTACGGTGCAGTCAGCCGGAGATGAAGCCTGGATGCAGACCTCCAGGGAAATGCTGCGGCAGGTGTATAAGGAGAAGAGCGGGGAGGCCGCCGTCGGCGCGGCCCAGTCCCTGGATGCCCTGAAAAACGCCACTGCCGGCACCGCACTGGCCAAAGCCAACCGCCACTTCGAGCGCGGGCAACGCAGAGCTGCGGCCCCGGCCGATGGCCCCGCGCAGCAGGCCCTCGCCAGCCAGGCGGTTCGCACCATCGCCAACCGCACCTTTTACCAGAACGGCGCGCAGTGGATCGATACCGAGGCCCAGAGGCTGCCGGATCGGGAGGCGGTCCGCGTCCGCTTCAACACCGAGGCCTGGTTCGAGCTGCTGAAACTGGATCCCCTCGCACCGCAGTGGCTCTCGGCCGGCAGGAACATGCGGCTGGTTGTGGCGGGGAAACTGTACGAGATCTATGAATGATCCCGGCGCAAGGCTGGAGGCCGGTTCTTCTCCCGGCGTAAAAAGCGGCTATTTTTCAGGATACCGCCGCGCATGGCAAAGGCCGGCCGTTAAATCTCTCCCGGCGTTAAAGTATGCCTCTAGTTGAAAGGATGGGGATTATGAAATACGCGCGTGTTCTGCTGCTCCTCTTTCTGGTGATCCTGGCCTTCATCGTGCTCTGCCCGCGCAAGGCCATATCGGCGGACAAGCCGCAGGTTCAGCTCGCCCTGCTGCTCGACACCAGCAACTCGATGGACGGCCTGATCGACCAGGCCAAAAGCCAGCTCTGGAAGATCGTCAACGAGTTCATCACAGCCCGCGTCGACGGCCAGCGGCCGGAAATCGCGGTCGCCCTCTATCACTACGGTACCCCCTCGCTGGGTGAGCGCACCGGTTATGTCCGGCAGCTGACGCCCCTCACCACCGACCTCGACCAGGTCTCCGATCTGCTCTTCGGCCTCACCACCCATGGCGGCGACGAGTACTGCGGCACCGTCATCGGCGCGGCGGTGGAGGAACTGGAGTGGGGCAAGGGCAAAGCCGACTATCGCGCCATCTTTATCGCCGGCAACGAGCCTTTCACCCAGGGCAGGGTCGATTTCCGCGGCAGCTGCAAAAAGGCGATCGCCAACGGCATCCTCGTCAATACCATCTTTTGTGGCGACCATCAGGAGGGCGTCGAGACCCGCTGGAAAGAGGGGGCGGACCTCGCTGACGGCAGCTATTTCAACATCGATCAGAATTCAAGGATCATCGAGCCGCCCACGCCCTTCGATAAGGAGCTGGCAGATCTGGGCGCCGAACTGAACAAGACCTATGTCGCCTATGGACAGGCCGGCGCCTCCGGTCTGGCCAATCAGGAGCGCCAGGACCTGAACGCCGCCAAGGCCTCCCCCGCCTCGATGGTGCAGCGGGCGATCACCAAGTCGACGGCGATCTATAAAAACTCGGGCTGGGATCTGGTTGATGCGGTGCAGCAGAAAGAGGTCAAGCTGGAGGAAATGAAAGAGGAGGAGCTGCCCGAAGAGATGCGGGGTCTCTCCGTGGCCGGGCGAAAAGCGCTGCTCGTGCAAAAATCCACCGAGAGAAAAGCGATCCAGGAAAAGATGGACGCGCTGCGGGTGAAACGGGCCGCCTTTATCGCGGAGGAGCAGAACAAGGCGGCGCAGAGCGGCGAGGTCAATACCCTCGACAAGGCGATGAGCAAGGCCCTGCGGTCACAGACGGCCAGGTTGAACTATACCTTTTAACGCACCAGACCCGCCTCAAACAAAAGCGCCCGGGATTCTCTCCGGGCGCTCCATCCTGCTACGCTTTGCAATACCATCCCCGAACTGCAGCACAAGGCCGCCTGGTCTGGAGCCGTCCTGCTCGCATCCTGGCCAGCCTGCGCCGAAACCGCTGCCGGCGGCACTCTATCCGCAGCAGCCCACCGCGTTCCGGCAAAAAACAGCGCTGTTTGCTCCCCCCTGCAGCAAACAGCGCTCATGTCTGGCGCGGTTTTTCAGCGATGATCCAGGCGCGGGCCGCTCCGTTCATGCGGATCTCCACCCGGGCGCCCGCCTGCTGCAGGATCGTACTGATCTCCTCCAGAGGCATAAAATGGCTGCGCATCAGGGCGATCTTTTCAAGGAGAGCGACGACCCTGATCGCCCAGTGGCCGATGTCGAACTCTTCGATGACCAGGCGGCCGCCCGGGGCGAGCACACGGTACATCTCGCGCAGGGTTTGGGGTTGATCGGCCACATGATGGAGGGCATCGACCATCAGCACCCGTTCGAAACGGCCGTCGGCGAAAGGCATCCACTCCGCAGCCGAGCGGGCGGGCAGGGCGATCTTTTTGGCTCGAGCCTGCCGCAGCATGCCCATCGCGGAATCGCAGAGCACCGCCTTTCCGGACCAGGGCTGCAATCCCTGCAAAACCCTGCCGGTTCCCCCCGCCACATCCAAAAGCCGTCCGCCTTCCGGCAGCTCCAGCTGCGCCCGGAGTTGTTCCGCCTCGTGCGGGCCTATGGCCCGGTCGTAGAACCGGGCGATCAGATCAAAATGGTCGAACAACATCCTTGCCCACCTCGCGTCAACATGTGTCAAGAAAAACGGCGCCCGGAAGTTTTCCGGGCGCCGTTTTCATTTTGAACTGCAGCGGGATTACCTCTGCTGCGCGGCGGCCAGGCGCTGCGCCACATCATCCCAGTTGATGACATTGAAAAAGGCGGCGACATAGTCGGCGCGCCGGTTCTGATACTTCAGATAGTAGGCGTGCTCCCAGACATCGAGCACCAGCAGGGGAACGATGCCCGAGACGAAGAGGTTCTGGTGTTTCTCGACCTGCAGCACCAGCAGCTTCTTGCCCATGGGATCGAAACCGAGCACGCCCCAGCCGGATCCTTCCACCTTGGTGGCGGCGGCGATGAAATGGGCCTTGAAGGCCGCGAAGGAGCCGAAATCCCGTTCGATCGCCTTGGCCAGCTCGCCCCTGGGCTCGCCGCCGGCATTGGGAGCCATATTCTTCCAGAAGATGGCGTGCATCAGATGGCCGGAGCCGTGAAAGGAGAGCTGGCTCGAGTAGTAAGAGACCAGATCAAAATTGTTGGTCTCGCGCGCCTGGGCCAGGGCTTTCAGGGCGGCGTTCATGCCGTTGACATAGGCGAGGTGATGCTTGTCGTGATGCAGGCGCATGGTCGGTTCGTCGATATGGGGTTCCAGAGCGGCATAATCATAAGGGAGGGGAGGAAGAATATAGTTGCCAGCGTCATCACGGACCAGATCGGCGTTCGCAGCGCCTTGAGCGAAGGCGGCATCGCCGGCCAGGGCGGTCCCGGCCGCAGCCGCGGGGGCGGTTTTGATAAAGTCACGTCTTGTCATATATTCACCTGTCAATTGGTTCGTAAAATTGAATTAATTGTACATCCTCTAACAGGCGAATGGCAAAAACAATTCCCACAGGGGGAGGGAATTGACTCAAGTGTTGTCTGGTCTGCCCTAATCCTGAAACCGGCAACTCCCTTTCCACCCACTGGCCTGAAGGTATTCAGGCGCTGCCTGTTCTGTGCAGCGCCCGTGAAGTAAGATTCATTGATTATATTGCGATTAACTGAAGCGATTTATACCCTTGATTTTAATGCGCGGATTGATTATAAATAATTGTAACTACTTTCGAGTTCTCACCTGGCGGGATGTGTAGCGGCATCAAGTCTCTAAATTTAAACAAAAAGGAGAAGGGTCATGAAATCCTCACGTTTGAATTTTGGCTTCAAGGCTGTCATCGTCCTGCTGTTTCTCCTGACTGTGGCAACTCCGTTTCAGGAGGCAAATGCAGAATTGGCCGGGGCTTGCGAAAAAGGACTGGCGGTCTGTCTGGCCTCCTCTCTTCTGGAAGCTGGCATTCCGGCCTTATGGTGTGTATATGCCGCATGGTGTTTCAACGGCTATGCATGGTGCCAGGCATACGTTCAACCTTATTTATGACATTTTTTAAAATTCCTCAATGATTAGTCCTTTGGGACAAGGAGGTCTAAATGGCATGCAAGCTTAAAATACCATTGGCTCTTATCATACTGAGCCTGCTGCTGATTCTGATTCCCCCTGATGTGATTTCAGAAGAACCCACTGCTTGTGACAGGGCCCTTTTTGACTGTGTTGTAGAATCAGGTGGCTGGTGGGTATGGCAATTCGCCTGTATTATCGGATGGGCCTGGTGCGTAACATACGTGGAGCCATTTATCAACTGAGGCTATTTTACCGCATGCTCGTTCGCGTTATTCTTTGAAAGGGGTGGGTATGAGGACTAGCGCATACACCTGGGGCGGAAGAGTGCTTATTTCAGTTTTCCTCTGGATGTCCTCTCTGATTGGTCAGACCAATGGCACAGTCACCCTTGAACTGCTCCTCACCTTGGGTGAAGAAAGCGCCGAGCTATTCCAATGGGCAGGCGTCTGCACGGATGAGGATGAGAATATATATGTAACTGATATGATGGACAATTCGATCAAAAAATTCAGCCCTCAGGGAGATCTTATCGCCAGCAAGTCCTTGCCCAGCACGGATGGAGCCAACGCAAAGGCTATCCGCCTGATCGGTTACAGGGAAAACCACCTCTATGTTACGGATCAAAACAAAGCCGGTTTGTTACGTTTTGATTCTAATCTGAACTACAGGGGCTCTATTGCCTATGCAAAACCGGTAGCGGACTTTAGTGTCCACAACTCCAATCTGATTCATGTCACACCAGTCACGATGTCCGGCATGATGAAAATTGATGCCATTGACAGCACAGGGAAGGTTCAAAAGTCATACAGCATGGCCAGCGAGGGCAAGGGCGGCATGCATGACATGTTTTCTTTCACGCAAGACTATCTGGGCGACTGGTATGTATGTTATCGCTTCAAGGATCGAGTGGCCAGGATTACACCGACAGGTCAGGAGGTCTGGAAAACACAGTTATACCCCGGTAAAAAAACGGTAACAGAAAAAATACTGTTCTTTGAGGTCCCCAAAACTGTGTTCTATCTGGATGCTGCCTTCGACAGTCATGATCACCTTTTTCTCCTCCTTGGGCATCTCGCCCGGAATCCCAACCGGGACATACTCGTCATGGACCGTTCAGGCCAAATAATATCACAGCTCACTCTTGACGATACCTCGCATCTGCTCCATATCGACAGGAACGACAACCTGTATGTACGTGCCCAGAAAGGGACTGTTTTAAAAAAATATAAAATCCTCGATAAAAGTCCCTGAAATGCCCACGCTAATCTGCATACTCTGCTTCTGCCTCCTGGCTGGCCCAACCGGCGATGCCTCTGCCGCAAGCCAGGATGCCAGCTCGGCGATCCAGAGGTCGTTGAATGACACTCTGCACCTGGGAATTATCCTGGTTAGCAGTGAGATATTGGAATGCAATATTTGCGGCGAATCCATAGTCAGAACTATTGCCGGCCTCGATCAATTAAATGACCTGGATGGCGTGCTCGCTTTCATTGTGCCGGATCATCCACTAACAACCAGCGAAAACGAATACAAGATCTACGCAAAACAGGCTCTCGGTTTTTCTTCGAAAAATGAATTGAACCTTCCCTTTTTCATGTTGTCCCAAAACGTGTTCCAAATGTCCGCAACTCAATCGCCCCTTGTTCTCCATGCCCGTATCGGAGGTGCACCTGTTTTATCGAAAAGAAAAAGTCCTCTGAACCTTTTGAATGTCAATCCGGCTGTGCAGGCGAGATCCTGGGCGACAGCTCTCCATTCGGGCAGGATTCAAATCCTGTTGGCATTTGCTCTGTTTTTCTACATCTTGATCAGTATTAATAAATACAGGAAAATACAATCCCGCATGGGCAAAAAGTACGCATCCTGGTATCCGTGGTTCTCCCTGGCAACAAGGGAGGGCCGATTTCATCTCTTGGTCTGGCTTCTCGCGGCAGCCTCTCTCCTGTTTCTTCTTTGGACGGCCTTCAGTATTTGGCTTTTAACTTTACTCTTCCTCCTTGTCCTGTTTGTGGCCGTCAATCATGCTTTCAGCGCAGTCCAGGCCGGCGAAAATGGCCTTAACAACGCTCTTGTCTTTTTTCCATGGGAAGAGATAGCCAGTTGGAAAGTGGACAACAAGCGCAGCGCGCTCTACCTGATACATGGAGATACACCTCCCCTGATAACCTCGATTGGACTCCCTCCCCCGTTGCGGCATCCGGTTCAAACCCTCTTGAACCAGTACGTCCCACAGAAAAAAACATAATTGGCAATACCTTGCGAGTGATGAGAATGCAACCCTCCGCATTTGATCTTGGCATTCGGCAGTGATGAGAGGGAAAGCAGCGGCCAATAAAAAAAAGCCCTGCAATTCTTTCGGATTGCAGGGCTTGTTTCGGGTGGCGCCTCCCAGAATCGAACTGGGGACACACGGATTTTCAGATTTACGATGTCACCCTAGCTTGCTGCAGTTAACTCTATTACATTATTTGTTTTATCCAAGTCGCTGCCGTCCTCACTTTCGGCCGAATTGACCAAAAATTGACTATGCCGCTCCATCACCCTGACCGCTTCGATCTTTTTCTCCCACGTGGAGTGCGAATATCGGCTGGTCATCGTGTATTTCCGGTGTCCCAGTATTTCCGCTCTCGTGATTTCGTCAACACCCTCCATCGTGAGATAGGTCGCGAATGTATGGCGGATGTCGTGGAAGCGGAAGCCCTCGATGCCTGCACGCTTCAGTGCGTTGCCAAAACCTTTCCGGATTGTTGTCAGCGGCTTGCCCACACCTCGCTTTTTGTCAGAGCGATTCTCGAATACCCATTCCGGAGTACGCTCCCGATCTGAAAGCGTTTGAGAGACGACCCGGTTCATGGGGATGACACGCGGATCTCCATTCTTGGTTTTCGTCAGAGTGATGCTGTTTTTCGTGAAATCCAGGCTGGACCATTTCAAGGTCAGGATCTCACTTACACGCATCCCCGTATTCAAGGCAATCAGAGTGAT
>JAKQKF010000314.1 GCA_029560815.1 bacterium | reverse complement strand
CCGAGATTGCCATAATTGCCGAAGCGGGTACGGATGAGGTTGCCGTTGTGCACCGCAGTGACGCGGTTGCCGACCAGCTCCAAATGCTGGGCGAAGAGGCCAGGAGTCATCGCCATCACCAGGACGAGCAGGGGGCGAAATATTTTCCAAGGGCGCGTGCTGTGGCAGCCCGGGCTGGCCGCCGCCGCGATCGGTATTTCTTTGTCAAGTTTTTTCATGCCGCTCTTTCGATACCGGAATTTTTTCCTTATCGCAAATAGATCATCTTTCTGGTCTTGATTTCGCCGCCGGTTTCCAGTCTGCAGATATAGACGCCGGAGGGCGCGAGGATGCCCTGGCTGGTGCAGCCGTCCCAGTTCGCCAGGTGCGGTCCGGCGGTCTGGCGCTCATGGAGCAGGGTGCGCACCTGCTGGCCGGCGAGGTTACATACGCTCAGACGGACCTCCCCGTCCACAAGAAGTTCGTAAGCGATCCTGGTGACCGCGTTGAAGGGATTGGGATAATTCTGCGCGAGCTGTAGGGAGGCCGGCCGGCTGCAGCGCTCCGGAGCGGTCACCCGGCTGCCTTCCGCCGGCCAGTAAAGCAGATATTCATAGTCCCATGGCGGCGATTGCGGATTGAGCGTCCGGGTTCCGGGTCCCTCCTCTTCCTCAAAATAGTAATGAAGCGTGCCATAGCCATTGCCCCGGGCATCGAAATGGATATATCGTATGGGGCCGTGCTGATAACGCAGGGGGACCGCCTGCCAGGAATCGCCGCCATCGCTGGTGTAGCGCAGTCCGCTTTCGGTGCCGGCCCAGCCCTCGCGCTCGTTTTTGAAAGCGATGCAGTAGATGGTCTCCTGGGTGCCGGTGGCGGTTTTGCGCCAGCTCTCGCCACCGTTCTCGGTCTTGAGAATCCGGCCGAATTCGCCGACCACGAAGCCGGTCTTCTCCGAGAGGAAGCAGACATCCCACAGATTGTCGGCCACACCGCTGGAGAGGTTTTTCCAGCTTTGCCCGCCATCCGTCGTCCTGAGGATGTTGCCGTCGCTGCCGGCGATGAAGCCGAAGCGGCTGTTGAGGAAAAAGTGATTATTCATCAGCGGATTTTCGGCATCGAAAGGAGAAAGCTGGTTCCATACGCCCGCGATTTCGGACTTGGCAAAGGTGCGGCCGCCGTCGGTGCTGCAATAGAAGATCAGGTAGACATTCTGCGCCGATCCGGCGGATTTAATGTCAAAATTATAGGAGATCACGGTGTCGGGGGTCAGATAATGAAGCTGAAAAGGCGGAAAGATGCTGATGGGCCCGAAAATCTCACGCCAGGTGCGGCCCCGGTCCGCCGATTCGAATAGGGTATACTTTTTTGTCGCCGGCAGCCAAAGGTACTCCCACAGCTTGCCGCCGATATCAAAGCCCAGACGCTGGTGAAACTCGGGCGCAATCGGGCTGCCGCCGGCGTCGAAAACCACGGGATCAAACGTTTCCCAACTGCGGCCGGCATCCGAAGAGGACAGCCTGACCCAAGTATCCACCGTCTCTCCTGCGAACCCGCTGGAGGCCAGGATTTTTCCATTCTCTCCGAAGCGCATACCATTAAATCCGCGGCACACGGCATTGGCAAAAGTAAAGCTCCGGCCGCCGTCGCCGGAGACCATGAATTCGCCACGATGGCCGAGCTTGATCACCTTTTTCGGCGTGACAAAGAAAAAGCGGCCGTTATGGTCCATGATTTCGCATTTGCCCGTCAGCCGGCACTGCCAGTTGGCGCCGCTGTCGCTGGTGAAAAAAGGCCCGTTCGGCGTTGCGGATCCGGAAAAAATGTCGACCGAGCCTGCCGATTGCAGTATGAGGCCATTGGCCGCATCGGTGAACTGGATCTGCTCGATGCTGGTTAGGCCATCAGTTCTTCCTATACTGGCATCCTGATACCGGCTGCTGACGATCCTGCGCTCGCGCCAGCTACGACCGCCGTCCATGGTTGTCAGGAGCAGGGCTGCGGCGAAGTAATCGGAGATTATTTTTTGCCCGCCGATCCAGCCGGTCGCCTCATCCAGGAAATAGACATCGTTGAAGTGGTAGGCATAACTCGCGCTGAGCCCGGCCGGCGCCATTGCCTGCCAGGAGGCCCCCCGGTTATGGGTCAGGAGCAGGGTTTTATTTTTGCCGGTGACGCAGAGGGTGCTGTCATCGACCAGGGCGATACCCTTGAGTTCCGCGCTCGAGTTGCTGACCTGCTGCTGCCAGCTTTCGCCGCCGTCGCCGGTGTGCAGGATCAGCCCCTTTTCGCCGATCGCCCAGCCTTCGTCGCGGTTGCGAAAAAGCACCTGGCGCAGGTTGTTGGTGAAGCGGATCTCCTTTTTTGTCCAGCTCTCGCCACTGTCAACCGATTTCAGGATCAGGCCGTTTTCCCCGACGATAAAGCCATCGGCGGGAGTGGGGAAATGGACGTCGGCCAGGGTGTTCTGCCACGGGATTTCGATCAGCCGC
>JAKQKF010000299.1 GCA_029560815.1 bacterium | reverse complement strand
CCCGTTTGAAGGGAGTGAACTCGGCGATGTCATAGCCGCTCACTTTGGAATCCCACATCGCAAAGCCGTCGTGGTGTTTGGAGGTGAAGATAATATACTTCGCGCCGCCCGCTTTGGCCAGATCCACCCAGGCCCTGGCATTGAACTGGACCGGGTTGAACTGGCGGGCGTACTCCTCATACTCGGCGGCGGGGATGTTCTCCTCGTTCATGATCCACTCGGCGGCGGCGCTGTTTTGTCCCTTGTAGACTCCGCCCAGCACCGCATAGGGCCCCCAGTGGATGAACATGCCGAATTTGGCGTCGCGCCACCAGCGCATGCGCGCATCGAAGGCTTTTTTCGTCTCCGCCCGGGCCAATCCGACGGCGAGGACAAGGCCGATCATACCGAGAACCAATACTCTCTTCACCATAGCTCTACCCCATGAAGATGCATACATCAGTTCCCATACTCTAGTGAATTGCCAAGGTCCACGCGTAGGCGCAGGGCATACCGGCGCGGAGTTCCTGCGGAATATTGACTCTGATACCCTCTTTCACCGCTTGCCAGTGCAGGCCGGGGCCATAGCCGAGCAGGGTCACCTTCGTCCCTGGCCCGGCTGAAAGAGCGGGCAGGAGCAGTTCGGCGGGTGGTTCGTGCTCTCCCTCATCCGCAAGATAAAATGCATAGCGGGTGCCGTCCCCTCCCTGTGTATAGCAGATTTTGCCTTTCCTGAAGGGCGGCAGGGGATGACTGCCATAGATCGCCTCCCCGTTGACCCCCATCCAGGCGCCGATCTCCTCCAGGCGGGCGTAGGCCTCGTCGGCCCACTCGCCGGTCGGTTCCGGACCGATATTGAGGAGGAAATTGCCCCCCTTGGCGACGATCTCGATCAGGAGGTGGATCAGCTGCCGCGCCGGCTTGCAGCGGTCGGTCGCCTTGAAGGACCACTGGTCACCCATGGTCATGCAAGTCTCCCAGGAATAATCGAGAGGCTGGTCGGGGACCTGCTGCTCGGGGGTGCGATAATTTTCAAAGGGACCCTGAACGGTGCGGTCGACGATCAGCACCCCCGGCTGGTGGCCGCGGGCCATGGCGGCGATGCCCGGCATGTCGATATCCTGGTCCCAGGGTTTCATCCCCGCCCACGAGCGCACCTCGTCGGTGATCGTGCTCTGCGGACGCACCCAGCCGCCGTCGAGCCAGAGGATATCGATACGGCCGTAACGGCTCATCAGTGCCTTGATCTGGGCATACGTGTAATCCTTGAATTTTTGCCAGCGTTCGGGGTGTTTGGCCGGATCGTAATTGACATTGCGGTCCGGCGCCGCCCACTCGGGGGCCCAGTAGTCTGGCGAATGCCAGTCGGGCTTGGAAAAATAGGCCCCGATCATAAAGTCATCCTTGCGGAAGGCATCGAAAATCGCCTGG
>JAKQKF010000285.1 GCA_029560815.1 bacterium | reverse complement strand
GCCGGGTTCGAGATCGAAGTGGCGATGGCTCTGGCTCAAACGGCCGCGTTCATTGGTCATGTCAAAACTGGTGGCCGTCGCCAGCTCCGTCCAGATCTCTCCGTCGGCCTGATCATTATCCTTGTCCATGATGGTGACGGTGACCTCATAGTTCGCCTCGAAATTATCCTCCTGCTTGACAAATTGCAGTTCATCAAAGACGATCTCGAGATAGACATTGAGGCGGCTCAGCTGGCTGGCGGGGCCGACCGCTGTATTGACAATATCCACATGGAAATCAGGACCATTCTTCTCCTGCATCGAGCTGAATTCCACCTGAGCCTGCATGCGCGTCGCCATGACCGCCATTGTCAACACTGCGGCGAATAGTGCTTTCTGCATATAGTGCATTCTGATGCTCCTTCCGGATTCGGCGACCGCTGCGGGCGGTTTCACCTAAAAGGTAAAACACGCATCGACCGGAACTCATTTCCTTTTTTAATCATCCCCGGCGGGTTCGGCGTAAAGATCGTATGGACCGGCTCCCGTGACCACCACCGTCGCAAAACTTCCCGGGGCGAGTGCCTGGCCGATAATGACGCTGTTGTCAATCTCCGGCGCATCCCAAGCCGTGCGGGCCAGGGAGGTCCCCGGCTCCTCGCCCGCCTGATCCACCAGGACCTGCAGCCGCCGGCCGAGCAGGGTTCGGTTCCGCTCCAGCGAGAGCTCAGCCTGGATGGTCATGATCTCCTGCAGGCGGGCCTCTTTCTCCTCCTCGCTCAGGCTCTGCGGCCACGCCTCTGCGGGCGTTCCCTCCTCCTGGGAGTAGGCAAAAACTCCCAGCCGTTCAAAACGGGTCTGCCGGACAAACTCGCACAACTCCAGGAACTCCCGCTCTCCCTCTCCCGGAAAGCCGACGATCAGTGAGGTGCGCAGCGCCAGGCCTGGAATGCGCCGGCGCAGGGTTTCGATGAGCGCCTCGATCTGGCTCCGGCTGCTCTTGCGGCCCATCGCCCTGAGCAGGGGATCGGCGATATGCTGGATCGGCAGGTCGATGTAGGGGACGACCTTGTCCAGCACCGTCATGGCCTCGATCAGCTCGGGATACCAGTGCGCAGGATGGGTATAGAGCAGCCGGATCCAGCGCAGCTGCGGCACCTTCTGCAGAGCGGCGAGCACGGTGTGCAGCCGGACGGACTGATCGAGGTCATGGCCGTAACGGGTGCTGTCCTGGGCCACGATCATCACCTCCCGCATGCCGTCGGCCGCCAGCATCTCCGCCTCGGCCCGGATCTCCGCCAGTGGGCGGCTCCGGCCCGGCCCCTTGATGAGGGGGATAGCGCAGTAGGTGCACCGGTTGTCGCACCCCTCTGCGATGCGCAGATAGGCATAGTGGCGCGGTGTCAGGCGGTAGCGCTGCACGCAGGGATGAGCGGGCAGACCGAGAAAGTCGGCGATCCCGGCGGCGGTGACACCGGCGTCGAGATCGAAGAAAAAATGGTCCACCTCCGGCAGCAGCTCCTCGAGTTCGCTCCGGTAGCGCTGGGGCAGGCAGCCGCTGACCAGCAGTACGAGTCCCGGCCTCTCTTCCTTCAACGCCGCCAGCTGCAAAATCGTTTCAACAGCTTCCTGTTTGGCGCTGGTGATAAAGGCGCAGGTATTTACCAGAGCGACATCAGCCGCTTCCGGATCATCAACCAGCTCGATCCCGCCGGTGAGGCCGCCGAGAATGGTCTCGAGGTCGACGCTGTTCTTGGGGCAGCCGAGGCTGACAAAGTGCAGTTTCACGCGAAGAGGGCCTCGACGAAGGTATGGGGATCAAAGACCTGCAGGTCGTCGATCTGCTCGCCCAGGCCGACGTAGCGGACGGGGATGCCCAGCTCGCGGGCAATGGAGAAGACGATGCCGCCCTTGGCCGTGCCATCCAGTTTGGTGACGACCAGGCCGGTCACCTTGACGGCCTCGGCGAACCTGCGCGCCTGCGATAGGCCGTTCTGGCCGGTGGTGGCGTCGATGACGAGCAGGACCTCGTGGGGAGCTCCGGGGCACTGGCGGGCGAGCACCTTGTGGATCTTTTCCAGCTCGGCCATGAGGTTTTCCTTGGTATGCAGGCGTCCGGCGGTATCGATAAAGAGATAGTCGACATGCCGGGCCATGGCGGCCTTGAGGGAATCGAAGGCCACCGAGGCCGGGTCCGCTCCGCTCTGGGAAGGGATGATCTCGACGCCCGCCCGGGTTTTCCAGATTTCCAGCTGCTCGGCGGCGGCGGCGCGGAAGGTATCAGCGGCGGCGAGCAGCACCTTGCGGCCGCGGCTGGCATGCAGATAAGCCAGTTTGCCGATGGTCGTGGTTTTGCCGGCGCCGTTGACTCCGACCACGCTGATCACAGTCGGAGTGTGGGCCGGCTCTTCCGGCTCCGCTGCAGCTCTCCCGCTCCGGTCGAGCTGCGCGAAAAGCTCCTGTTTGAGCAGCTCAATGACTTCGGCCGGCTCGATGCGGCCGCTCTCCTTGCTGCGCCGGCGCAGATTCTCAATCACCGTCTCGGTCGTGGCCACGCCGAGATCGCTGAGGATGAGCAGCTCTTCCAGTTCCTCGAGCACCTCCTCATCGATACCGCGAGCCTGATTGACGATGCGCTGAACGCCCTCCACCAGACCCGATTTGGTCCGCGCCAGGCCGTTCTGAAATTTTTTAAACAGGTCGAACACTCTTTCCTCACAGTTGCTGTTGATCGGGCTGCCCATCGGCAGCTCTCATGAAGCGTTGGCGCCCTTTTCACAATCCCGGGCGTAGACCAGGATATAGCGGACCAGCGTGACAGGTATCAATGCCACCGACAGGGCCATGGCGATCAGATTCCAGGGTTTCAGGTCCAGAATATAGGTCACGATAACGACAAGAAAAACCACCAGGGCGATCTTGCCGATCATATCCGACTGCGGCACGTGTTGTTTGTTCTTGATCACCCATAGGCTCAGGATCAGGATGGCCAGGTCCCTGCCGATGACGATGGCGACGTACCAGAAGGGCAGATCACGGTAGGCGGTGAGAAAGAGCATGACCGCGGCGACGTTGAGCTTGTCCATGATCGGATCGAGGATGCGCCCCAGTTCCGAGAACTGCATCCGCCGCCGCGCCACATAACCGTCGAAAAAATCGGTGATGAACGAGAGCGCCAGCAGAGCGAGGGCCAGCCAGCCACCAGTGGCGGGCTCGAGGGTGATGGCGTAGCAGATCAAAGGCAAGATCAGCAGCCGCGAGAAGGAGAGCAGATTCGGAAGGCCCAGAATATGTTTATCCTGCTTGAGAATCTCCACCAGACCCAACTTCATGATATCCTCTAGGTAAATAGTTTGACTGCATCAAGGAGGAGCGAAGGCTTGCGCAGCAAAGCCGATTTCAGAATGGAAAGGATGGTGCGTTTTTCCGCCGGAATCCTGAGCACGCTTCCGGCGAGAGCATCATAATCCTCATCATCGAGACTGAAGACGAACTTGCGCAGCCGGTAGAACTGCGCCTGCTTGCCCCCTTCCCCCTCGAGCCAGAGCCGGGAATACCGACGCAGCTGCCCGCGGTCGCAGCGGCCGGCAGCGACGGCTTCGGCCGCGGTCTCCCCGGCGATCCGCCCGGCCATCATGCCGAGGGTGATGCCGCCCCCGGTCAGGGGATTGGCCTGATGCGCGGCATCACCGGTGACCATGAGGCCGTCGGTAACGATCTCCTTGAGAGTGTTCGAACAGGGCACGCCGCCGCAGACGCGCCCCAGGATCGGCGCGCCGGGAAAAAACCGGTCGAGAAAGGCTTCCAGATAGTTGTGCGGCGATTCTCCCCCGGCCGAGCCGGCGGCAATGCCGATGCCGATGTTGGCCATGCCGCTGCCCTTGGGGAAGATCCAGAGATAGCCGCCCGGCGCCATCGAGCTGGTGAAAAAGAAATGGAGCATCTCCGGATCACCCTTGTAATCGCCGATCGTAACCTGGGCGCAGCTCTCCATATCGTTCAGGGCGGTCCGGGTGGAAAGCCCGGCCCAGCGCGCCACCCGCGATTCGACGCCGTCGGCGGCGATGACCACCCTGGACCTGATCCGCCGCCGCTGGCCGAGATGATCCACCTCCACCCCGGCGGCGCAGCCTCCCTCCATGATCAATCCGGAGACGTTGGCCCGGGTGAAAATGGCCACCCCGGCGGCTGCGGCCATCTGCGCCAGATCATAGTCGAAAATCTTGCGGTGCAGAATGTAACCGGTCTGGTCCGTAAAGAGCGGCACCTCGGCCCCCGAGGGGGCGTGCAGAACGGCGCCGGTGATCTTTTGGGCGATCCAGCGGGGCGGGATGGTCTCCACGACCGCGGCCAGTCCGGCGTGTGAAACCCCTTCAGCGCAGCGGACCGGCACACCGATCTCGCGGTCCTTCTCGAAAAGAGCGACGGAGGCCCCGCGGCCGGCCGCAAAACGCGCCGCTGTCGATCCGGCCGGCCCGCCGCCGACGACGATGACGTCATAATCCGGCTTCATCGTTCACCTCCAGGGCATGGATCGGGCAGGCCTGAACGCATTGGCCGCACCGGGTGCAGCGGTCATCGATGATGATGAGCTCCGCCTCCCGCAGTTCGATGGCATCGTGCGGGCAGACTCCGACGCAGACGCCGCAGAAATCACAGCGATCCTGATTGTGGTTCATCTTCTTCATCATGTCAGCAGGCTGGGATAATGGACCTGAAACCGTTTTTTATAATACCACTTGCTGAAATAAAAAACCAGGATCAGCAGGACCAGATAGGCCGGCAGCCGCCAGCAGATCAGGAACGAGAGCACCAGCGTGGCGAACTTGTTGGCGCGCAGGGCCGAGTCGACGGTCTGGCGCCGCCAGGCGGAGAAAAAAAAGGGCCAGGTCAGCAGGGTCGCCGTCAGGGCCACCCCCTCCCGCGCCGGCAGTGCCGCCAGCACGCCGATGGTTCCGGCCGCCAGGGCCGCGCCGTAGATCCGTTTTTCGCCCCAATGGACCGCCAGCGTGATCTTGTGCGCCGCCGCATCCCCGGGTCGGTCGGGAATCGTCGTGAGCAGGTAGACAGCGCCAATGCCGGCGATATAGGGCAGGGCGGAGAGGCCGATCCGCCACGAGGCGGGAGCGGCCATCAGCCAGCCGAAAAGATAGATCAGGCCCGCGCCGGCAAGATTGATCAGGAGGCCGGCCCAGGGGCGGTCCTTGCCGTAAAGCGGCCTGCAGCTGTAGGCCCAGCCCGTGACCAGAAAGGCGAGCAGGGCGATCAGGGCCAGGGGGCGGCTCAACCAGAGGAGCCCGCCCAGTCCGGCGGCCAGCAGGAGCGCGGTCTCGCTCCAGGCGCCGCGCAGAGTCACGGCACCGCTGGCGACCAGATAGAGCTTGTTATTGAGGCGGTCGCTCTCGATATCCGTGATCTGGTTGAGGAGGAAGCAGGCCCCCATCACCAGGGTGAGCAGACCGATCGCGATCGCATCCTCCGGGGTGAATCCCTGGTGCGGCCAATGGAGCGTGTGCCAGGGCTGCCCGGCCGCAGCGCGCTCGGCGCTCCAGAACCCCGCCAGTGAGACCGTCCAGACCGGGTAGAAAAGGGTCGGCCGCAGCACAAAAAGATAGTCGAGGCTGTGCAAAAGTCTCTGCGCGAAGGGGCTGCGCTTCCCGGTCGCTGCCGTCATGCCGTGCTTTTCCTCTCAGAGCGACTCATGCACCTGCTTGCTGTAATCATCCTCGACCGGGATGGGATAATTGCCGGTGAAACAGGCTGCGCAAAAACCGTCCTGATCATGCACAACCGATTTGAGCAGCCCCTCCAGGGAGAGATAGGCGAGGCTGTCGCACTTCAGATAATCCCGGATCTCCGTGACGCTCTTGTGGGCGGCGATGAGCTCATTGGTGCTGGGAAAATCCATGCCGTAATAGCAGGGGGAGATGATGGGCGGCGAGCTGACGCGCACATGCACCTCGCGGGCGCCGGCCTGGCGGATGAGCGAGACCAGCTGGCGCAGGGTTGTACCGCGCACGATCGAATCCTCGATCACCACCACCCGCCGGTCCTGCAGAACCCCCTTGACGGGATTGAATTTGATGCGGACATTAAAGTCACGCATATCCTGCTGCGGATGGATGAAGGTCCGCCCCACATAGTGATTGCGGATGAGCCCCAGTTCGAATTTGATCCCCGTGCGGCGCGCATAGCCCACGGCCGCGGTATTGCTCGAATCGGGAACCGAGATGACGATGTCGGCATCCACCGGGCTCTCCATGGCCAGATTTTTGCCCAGCCTGCGGCGCACCCGGTCGACGTTTTCGTTGAAGATGCGGCTGTCGGGGCGGGAGAAATAGACGAACTCAAAGATACAGGCGTGGCGCGGCGAGGGTGGCGCGAACCGGTGCGACTCGATCTTGCCGTCATGGATCTCGACCAGCTCGCCGGGTTCAACGTCGCGTACGATTTCGGCGCGGAGCAGGTCCAGTGCGCAGGTTTCGGAGACGACGAACCAGCTTTCATCCTTGCGCCCGAGGCAGAGCGGCCGCACACCGTGGGGATCGCGGGCGGCGAAGATGCGGTCATTGCACATCATCACCAGTGAGTAGGCCCCCTCGATCTGCCGGAGGGCGTCCTGGATCCTCGCCACCAGACCCTGCTCGCGGGAGCGGGCGATCAGATGCAGCAGGACCTCGGTATCGGTGGTGGTCTGAAAGAGTGAACCCTCCTCCTCGAGCTTGCGCCGCAGCCCTCCCGATGTAGTCAGGTTGCCATTATGGCTGATGGCGAACTGCCCTTCGCGGAAATTGGCCACCAGGGGCTGGGCGTTGACGAGGTGGGAGGCGCCGGTGGTGGAATAGCGGTTGTGGCCGATGGCCAGATGGCCGCTTAGGGTGGCGAAGACGGCCTGGTCGCTGAAAACGTCGGCGACAAGACCCCGGCCGACATGCCGGCTGAGGTGCCGGCCGTCGCTGGCAGCGATGCCACTGCTCTCCTGCCCGCGGTGCTGCTGGGCGTAGAGCGCCAGATAGGCGAGCCGGGAGGCTTCCGTCGTGCCGGAGACGCCGACGACCGCGCAGTTGCACCGCGCCTTATCGATTCGGGAACATGCCTTCACTTGCTGCCTCATTCCAGTTACAGAGCGCCGGCCGAACAGAGAAGATAGCCCAGACCGATTCCCGCGAGATCGGCCCCGAGATCCTTAAGACTGAAAAAACCGCCCCGCCGTCTCTGATCGCGCACCTCTTTTAAAAGACCCAGCGAGAGACTCAGGCCCACCCCCATATTCCTGCTGCCGGGATCGGAGAGATGCAGCTCCTTGCGCGCGGCGTAATAGCCAAAGCCAACCAGAAAAGCGCTCACCACCAGGTGATCCGCCTTGTCCTTGGCGAGCCAGAGATCGGGCCGCGACGGGCGCAACGGGGGAGATGCCGTCATGGTATCCCCGTCCGCGCACTGCAGATGCGGCCGGTCGCCTGCGACGGCTGCAGCCGCAGCCCACAGCACCATCAGAATGAGCGCCCGTTTCAGCATTCTAAAAACCCAGCTCACTGCTGATCCCCTGCATGGCCGAGAGCGCGATCCCGGTGAACTCGTTCAGCTCGAGTCCCATATCGCCGCAGGTGAGGATCTGCTCCCGGTTGGCTCCCTTGGCAAAGCTCTTCTCCCGGAACCGCCGCAGGATGAATTCGCTCTCGACGGCGGCGAGATTTTTCTCGGGATGCATGAGCACGGCCGCGACGATGAGGCCGGTGATCGGATCGGCGGCATAGAGGGCCCGGTCCATCAGAGAGTCACGCTCCGCCAGATCATTGTGGCACTTGATCGCGTGGATGATCTCCGGGGGCAGTGCGTAGGGCTTGAGCAGCTCTTCGGTGACGAGAGTATGGCGCTCGGGACTCCTGGCTGTCTCCTCATAGTCGAGATCGTGCAGGAGCCCCGCCAGCCCCCAGATCTCCTCATCCTCGCTGAAATGACGCGCCAGCGCGCGCATCACCGCTTCGACGGCCAGAACGTGCTTGAAGAGGTTCCGGTTCTGGAAGCGCGATTGCGCCAGAGTGAAAGCTTCTGCTCTATTCATCATAATTTCAAACGTTTACCATAAACTTGAATTATCGATTGCTTATAATATACGCATAATCTGCCGTGATTGCAAGAGACGCAATCGGCCTCGGAGCGGGAGAAAAAGGGGGCGGGCTAAAAATGCAGGGCCAGATTGAAGACGAAAGCGGCTCCCGATTCACCCGGCCCGCCTCCGCCCGGCGGGGCCAGGCTGAGATCCGGCCGCTCATCAAAATCGAACAGGTGCGCGTCGACGTAGGCATCAGCCATGCTGTAAAGAATCACGGCCCCCAGCCACCAGATGGCAAGGCTGCGATTATTGCGGTAATACTCCCTTTCATAGTCAGCGCCGGAGCGGGCCGCCAGCTGATTCTGTACAATGGCGTCGATGACCAGTCCCGCCTCCGCGCCCATCATGACCACCGCCTTGATCCGTTTTTCGTTGTACCACTGCCCCCAGCCGGGCAGCGCCATGGAGCGAAGCATGGCGCCGGTCGGGGATTTGCGCAGGGGTACGGAGCGGGTCTCTCCGGTCGCGGCGCCCCCCTTTTTCGCAAGGCTGTCGGCCTCTGTGACGGACTGGGCTTGCACAGCAGATGCAGCCAGGAGCAGACCGGCACCCAGCAGATGCAGGAAAACGCTGTGGGCGAACCGTTTCATCATTCCGCCCTAATCCTGGCGGCCGGGGACGAGCGCCACCGCTTCGATTTCGACGAGGCCGTTCTTGGGCAAACGCGCCACCTGCACGGTCGAACGCGCCGGCGGATTCTCGGGAAAAAACCCGGCGTAGGCCCCGTTCACGGTCGCAAAATCGTTCATATCGAGCAAAAAGATCGTCGTCTTGATGACCAGTTCCATGGATGAGCCCGCCTCCTCCAGAATCGCCTTGAGGTTGAGCATGGCCTGAAGAGTCTGGGCCTTGACCCCACCCTCCACCATGATGCCGCTGTAGGGGTCCAGGCCGAGCTGGCCGGCGCTGAAGAGCAGACCATTCACCACTACAGCCTGACTGTAAGGCCCGATCGCTTGGGGAGCATTCTCCGTCTCGATGATTTTTCGCATGTGTTTATCCTTTCCCTGGCGTCTGAGCGGTTTCGCTGCTTTGCAGATAGTCCTGCCTGTAATAGTGCTGAAAGACCCGGACCAGCCGGGCGTGGAGCGCTTCGGGCGCCTCCGCCTGCGCCGCTTCAAGATAATCGGCGCTGTCGAAACCGCTCAGGAAAAAAAGCTCTTCCGGCTCCAGCCGGCCCGGATATTCGTATTCCAGGATGCGCACCAGCCGGTCCAGCTTGATGGCCCTGAAGGCGTGCACCGGCCGGGGGTCGAACTGCGAACCGATGCCGTCGAGCAACAGCTGGATGACCTCGGCGAAAGGCATGCGGGTGCGGTAATGGCGCCTGGAGGTAAGGGCGTCAAAGACATCGGCCACCGCCAGTATCTTGCTCAGCAGCGGTATCTCTGCGTCCACCAGCCCGGCGGGATAGCCGCTGCCGTCGACGCGCTCATGGTGCGACGCGGCGATCAGGGGCACCTCGCGCAGCTCCCGGCTGAAATTGATCTTCTCCAGAATGCTGCGGGTATAGGCGGCATGATTCCGGATATGACTGTACTCTTCATCGGTCAGCTTTTCGTTCTTGGTGAGCACCGCCTCGCGCACCGCAATCTTGCCGTAATCGTGGAGCAGGGCCGAGATGCGCAGCACTTCGCGCTCCTGGGGCGGCAGGCGCAGCACACGGCCGATCTCGTCGGCATAGAGGCTGATGCGCTGGGAATGTCCGGCAGTGAGGGGATCGCGCGCATCGATGGTGCTGGCCAGGGTTTCCACCAGGCTGTCGAAAGTCTTTTTCTGCTCTTCGTAGAGCTGGGCGTTTTCGATCTGGGTCGCGGCCAGGACCGAGATCGCGTTGAGAATCTCTTCGTCCTCCCGGGTGAATGGGCCTTCCAGCTTGTTGAGGATCTGGAAAACCCCGATGATCTCGCCCGGCTTGTTGCGCATCGGCGCCGAGAGCAGGTTGCGGGTGTGATATCCCGTCTGCTTGTCGATGTTCGGATTGAAGCGGCTGTCGGCGTAGGCATCGGGGATGTTGATGACCTGGCCGCTCTCGACAACCGCCCCGGCTATGCCGAGGCGGGCGGGGAAACGGATCTCGGACTCGCCGTGGGCGACCCGGGACCAGAGTTCATCGTGTTCCCGGTCGAGAACAAAGACCGTGCAGCGGTCACACTGCAGCACCTGTTTGACCTCATCCATGATCAGGCGCAGCAGCTTGTCGAGCTGCATCTCCGAGGAGATCGAACCGGCGACCTTGAGCAGCATTTTGAGCCGTTCATGCTCACGCTGCTGCATATGCAGGGTCGCGGCGTCATCCATGGTGCAGCTGCCCCAGACCGGCACCGGTGGCGAACCAGACCATGGTGATAATCTCCTGGTCGCCGAAATTCCACTCAAAAAAACCGTTAAGGCAAAAGGCGACGAAAACCGCCAGCGCCGCCAGCGTCCAGCCTCCTCCCCAGTCGCGCGCACCCAGCCTCGCCTGAAGGCTGCGGGCGAGGCGGACCAGGATGACCACCGTCATCAAGAGAAAGGCCGCCAGGCCGATGCTCCCGAGGGTGACGGCGATATGCACATAGTTGCTGTGGAAATGGCCGACCAGCTCCTTTTCGCCGGCGGGTGCGTAGCGGGCGTACATCTGCGTCGTGCCGACATCCCCGATCCCCACCAGGGGATGATCTTTAAAGATCTCCCAGCCGACCGACCACCAGTGGATCCGCTTGGCATTGGTCCCCCAGCCGGGATCGAACATGTGCCGCATCCGCCAGGCAAAATCGCCGGGCTGCACCAGATAAAAGGCGAGGATGAGCAAGGGCAGAGACCAGATCAGTTTGCGGTTCTGCACCAGCAATATGAGGAGAGCCGCCGCGAAAAATCCCACCCACGAGCCGCGGGTCGAGGTCAGGACCAGACAGCCGAGGATGACCACACCGGCCGCGAGCATCAGGAGCCGGCTTCGCGCCTCCTTCAGCCGCACCGCAAAGGCGGCCGCCGTCACCGCACCCACCATGGTGATGCCGCCCGCGGTCATGGAATTCTGGATATGGCGCACCCGCACGGTGGGATTGAGAAAGTAGGAGACGATCCCCCAGGCCGAATAGAGAAAAATGGCGGCGACAAAGATGATCCCGAGTCGTCTGAGCTCCTCCTCCCCGGTGCTGTTGGCCGCGACCAGATAGACGATGGGGATGAGCAGCAGCCGCTTCAGATAGATCACGTTCTGACCCAGATTGGTGGAAAAGGCGCAGGCGAGGAGCTCGGCGGCGATGAAAGCGATAAATCCCCACTCCACACCGAGCCGCGGCCATTTCGCCCCGTGCGTATAGAAAATCCGGCCCAGCCACGCGAGGATGGCGACGCCGACGGCGATCTGGGTGAGCGCAATGGCAAAGGGCATGGCCGCCGCAAAAATATAGAGGCTCCAGCGAATGACCTGCACGAGACGGCCGTCGATGCGAAGAAGGTCGCTCACGGCTGCGCCTCCACAGCGCCGAACTGCATGGTATATAGCCGCTGATAAAGCCCGGGCTGAGCGACCAGGTCGGCATGGACCCCCTGCTGCACGATCCGCCCCTTTTCGAGGACGATGATGCGGTCGGAATGGAGGACGGTCGAGAGCCGGTGGGCGATGACAAAGGAGGTGCGGTTACGCATCAGCCGTTCGATCGCCTGCTGCACCAGCAGCTCCGATTCAGTGTCCAGCGCCGAGGTCGCCTCGTCGAGGATGAGAATGGGCGGATTTTTCAGCACCGCCCTGGCTATGGCCAGCCGCTGCCGCTGCCCGCCGGAGAGGGCGACGCCGCGTTCACCGATGTTGGTGTCGTATCCCTCAGGAAGCTGCGCGATGAAATCATGGGCATTGGCGATGCGCGCCGCCTCGACGATCTCCTCCAGGGGCTTGCCGCTCAGGCCGTAGGCGATATTGTTGCGCACGGTGTCATTGAAGAGGATCGTCTCCTGGGTGACGATGCCCATAAGACGGCGCAGATGGCCGATCTCGATGTCGCGGAGGTCCACCCCGTCCAGGCAGATCGCCCCCGCCGTGGGGTCGTAAAAGCGCGGGATAAGATCGACCAGGGTCGATTTCCCCGCCCCGCTCGGACCGACGATGGCGAGGATGTCTCCCTTGGGGATGGTGAGCGAAAGATCGTTCAGCACCTCCCCTTCCCGGCCGTAGGAAAAGGAGACGCTGCGCAATTCGATCGCCTCCCTGAATTCCTTCACCTTGACCGCCCCGGTCTTGTTCTGCACTGCGGGCTCCAGATCGAGAACCGCAAAGATGCGCTCCGCGGCCGCCATCGCCTCCTGAATGCGGTTGTGCACGCTCGAAAGTTCCTTCACCGGCTGCATCAGCGAAAAGACGATGACGAGAAAACCCATGAACTCCTGGGGGGAGAGCATACGGCCCGCCAGCACCTGCTGCCCGCCGAACCAGAGGATCCCGACGGCGATCATGGTGCCGAGAAACTCGGTCAGGGGGGAAGCGAGATTGCGGGTGCGGGTGATGCGCAGCAGGGTCTCGTAATAACGGTGCGCCTCGGCGCCGAATTTGCGGACCTCGAAATCCTCCATGGCGAAGGCCTTGACCACACGCTGGCCGGCGACGGTCTCCTGCAGCAGCGAGGTAAGATTGGCCATCCGCTCCTGGGAGATCGTGCTCTCCTTTTTCAGCTTGAGGCCGATCCAGCCGATGATCACCATACTGATGGGGGCCACCACCAGGGCGATGAGGGTCAGCGACCAGCTCAGATAGATGGCGATGGCCAGATAAGTGATGATGAGGAGGGGATTTTTGATCAGGGTGACAAAACTGGCCGAAACCCCGCTGTTGACCAGGGTGACGTCATTGGTGATGCGCGAGATGATCTGGCCGGTCCGGGTCTGGGTGAAATAGCCCAGGGAGAGGTTGTTGATCTGCCGGTAGAGATCGTTGCGGATATCGCGGATGACCCCCTGCTCCACGGCGGCCATCAGATAGGACTGAAAATAGTCGAAAAAACCCTTGAGGAAGATGAGCAGGATGATAAAGATGCAGAGCCGGCGCAGGGCCTCCCGGCGGCTGCCGCCCGTGAGCCAGGCCAGGGCGATGTCCTTGTAATGGTTAAGCTGGCCGCGGAAAGAGGAGACCACTTCCGCCGCGCCGCCATCCGCCTGCATTTGATCGCCCGCCTCCACTCCGGCTGCGGGAGCCGGCCCCTCCACCTGCATCTCTACACTCTGCTGCCCGCCGAAAATCGTCCCGAGAAAAGGGATGATCGAGACCAGAGAAGCGCTGCTGAAGAGGGTGAAGAAAAAGATGCAGATCAGCGAGCCGAGCAGACTGGCCCAATAGGGTTTGAGATAACGCAGGATGCGGAAATAGAGAGCCATAAGAGACATCACTCAGGAGAGGGGCGAAGCCGGCGCGGGCGGCAAAACCGGTCCATGATTTAGTGGTGCATCACTTTTTGCGCGGGAGCTCTTTATAATCGACATCCTCCACATCCTCCTCGGAGAGATCGAGAGAATTGGGCTGGGAAGGGCCGTGCACTTGCGTGTCCTGATTATTGATCCGGCTGGAAAAGAGACGGCTGAAAACCTTGGTGGCCAGATAAAAGAGGAGTGCCAGGATGAGAAGACGAAACATGGGCGTATGCCTTTTGCTTGTAATGCGCTATCGGTGAGGCTATCTTGCCGGCGAAAAATACTCGATGCCGGAGTGAGGCCGCATGATCTGGCGGACCAGTTCTTCAAAATCAGCCTTGTTGTTGACAAAATCGATGCCGACACTGTTGACCACCAGCAGCGGGGTTTCCTGATAATGGAAGAAAAAACGGTTGTAGGATTCGTTCAGCGAGGAGATGTACTCTTCGGACATCTCCTTTTCATAGGCGCGGCTGCGTTTGCGGATATTGGCCATGAGCCGCTCGACCGAGGATTGGAGATAGACCACCAGATCGGGCTTGACAATATCCTGCTCCAGCAGCGAGGCGATCTTGTCATAGAGAAAGAGTTCACGATCCTCGAGATTGAGATGGGCGAAGATGCGGTCCTTGGCGAAGAGATAGTCGGAGATGCTGACATCATAAAAGAGGTCCGGCTGCAGACTCTCCTGCTGCTGGCGGTAGCGGCTCAGCAGAAAAAAAAGCTGCACCTGAAACGCATAGCGCTGGGGATCGCGATAGAAATCGGCGAGAAAGGGGTTTTCATCCGGTTTTTCATAGATCGCCCGGGCATCCAGGCGCTCACACAACAGGCGGGTCAGGCTGGTCTTGCCCGCGCCGATGACGCCTTCAATACAGATGTATCTAGGTAGATTCACGCTCGTGCCTTTCGCATGCGTAATTGCACCTGCTCTGCGCTGCAGCAGGGGCGCACTTGGTGCTGATCCCTGCAGGCCTGCAGCAGCTCTTGGACTGTGGCACCCGTCCCGGGGACAACATATTCCGCCGCAATCTCGGCGAATGGAACCAGCACAAAACGCCGTTCATGGAGCCGCGGATGGGGCAGAATCAGCCGCTCATCCTGCCAGGTGAGCCCCTGCATGCACAGCAGGTCCAGATCGATCGTGCGCGCCCCCCAGCGTTCGTGCCGGATCCGGCCGAGCCGCTGCTCGATCTCCTGCAGCCGGGAGAGCAGCTGCAGGGGCGGCAGGAGCGTCGTAATCCGCGCCACCATGTTGAGGAAATCGGGCTGCTCCTCCCTGCCGACCGGCTCGGTCTCATAGATTCCGGAGCAGCAACTGAGGCGGATTCCTCCGCCGCGCAGCGCCCGTAACGCCAGGATCAGGTTCTCTTCGCGATCCCCGAGGTTGGCGCCCAGGCTCACAAAGGCCTCAGGAGTGGAGCGGCGAGGGTTCTTTTTCACGGCGATTGCGGGTAATCTCGATTTCGCTACCGTTGGCCAGTCCGCCCAGCGGCGCAAAGGGTTTGCGCACCCGGACGCGCACGCCTTCGGCAGGAAACCGCTCCAGAATTTCAGCGGCGATGCGCTCAGCCACCGCTTCGATGAGGAAAAAACGTCTCTCCATGACGACGTGGCGGACCAGTGCATAGACCTCGCGGACATCGATGGTATCGTTGATACGGTCGCTGCGGCCTGCGGGAGCGGCGTCGAAATGAAACTCGACGTCGACCTCGAAGCGCTGGCCGTTCTCGATCTCTTCCTGCTGGAGTCCGTGATAGGCATGAAATACCATGCCCAGGACCCGTAAGTAATCCTGTGTCATAAACCCTGGCTGTCCGCTATATAAATTAAATCTAATTTATCGAAATAACACCATTTTGTCAAGCTAATTCAGGCAGCTCCCACTGCCGCAATCTGGCGGCAAAAGCGGCCTTCGCGCAGAGAGTACTACGCAAAGAGCGCAGTTTTTCGTATATTTAGTTAAACCGTAACGGCCCGGCCCTGTATGAAGGAGTTGAACTGCTTGAGGAATTCCGCTGCGCACCGCTTTCTGCTGCCCCTGCTTCTGCTTGGCTCATTCACCTCCCTATGGGGTCTGCCCCCTGCACAAGAGCCTGCTCTCCAAGAGCCCTGGGAAGATCAGCCCCTGCCGCGCAAAGAGCTGCTGATCGGCTCCCAACCCGTTGAGGATGCTGCGCCCCTGCCTCTTGCCCGGATCAGCGCCGCCGAAAAGCGCATCATGCTGCTCGGCGATTCGATCACCGCAGGAAAATGGGCCGCTGACAGCCTCGGCTACCGCAAGGTGCTCTACGATCAGCTCAGGGCCGGCGGCTTTGACGTCGATTTCGTCGGTTCTTATGGCGAAGAACCCTATGAAGGCCACTTTCAGGGCGGCCGCAAGACCTTCGATTTTTATCCCGACAACGGCTTCCGCGCGCCCATCCTCGATGTGACCGCGGATATGAACAACTACCGCCCCCAGATGGTCGGGATTCTGCTCGGCACCAACAACCTCAACGATCTCGGCGGCGATCCGGTGGGCCCCTATGGAACCCCTACCGCTTTCAATACCACGCCCGCCGGACAGATGGCCAGACTGGTCGCCTATCTGCTCAAGTGGAAGAACGGCACCTATGGCACCGATCTCGAGCATATCCTCGTCTTCCTGATCTCTCCAATCAAGAGCGCCGACAGCCTGGTGGCGCAGTATAACATCGAGCTCGCCCGCCTGGTGCGCGACTATGCCGGCGGCGTCATCACCGGCCAGGCCGAGCCCGTTCATATCGTCGATCTCTACACCCCCTTTTATGAGAATCCGATCTTCAACAACAACAAAGCGACCTATTACGCGCCGTACTTGTCGACTCCCCTCGACCCCAATAACCGCCTCCATCCCAATACCGCCGGCCACCAGCTCATCGGTCAGACCTGCTATCAGGCCTTCAGAACCCTCCTCACCGGCACACCGGTGTGGTTCGCCGATATCTCCTGGGAGAGCAATACCGCCGGCTTCGACGCCGAATACGGCGGCCAGGGGATCGCCGTCGCCGATGCCGATGGCGACGGACAAACCGACCTTTATACAACCCGCACCGTGACCGAGACGCCTTTCCGCCGCGATTTCTTTTTGCGCAAGGGCTCGTCAGGGGCGTTCACCGAGAGTGCGGAGAGCTGGGGTATCAAGGACGCCGGTGACAGCCGCGGCGCCCTCTTTGTCGATATCGACAGTGACGGCGACCTCGACCTGCTCAACGGCAACTCGCCCGGCCGCAACCGGCTCTACGCGAACTTCAACGGGAGCGCTTTCCAGGATATCACCATCACCGCCGGCCTCGAAAATGTCGCCGGCACGACCACCGCGCTGCTCGCCTTCGACGCCGACGGCGATGCGGATATCGACCTCTACGCGGTCAATTCGCGCACAGTCAACGAATTCTACCTCAATCAGGGCGGCAGCCGCTTCCAGCGGGCCGACCGCGGCGCTGATGACACGGAGGAGCCGGAGGTGGCGAGCGAATCGGCCACGGCGGCCGATTTCGACAACGACGGTGACGTCGATATCTATATCGTCAAGAACGGCGGCGCCAACAGGCTCTTTCTAAACAACGGCCGCGGCTGGTTCAGCGACGGCGCCGCCGCGGCAGGGCTGGCCGTGAACCAGAACTGCAAAGGCGCCCACTGGGCTGACCTCGATAACGACGCCGATCTCGATCTGCTGGTCACGGTGGCCAACAACGCCGATCCGGGCAATCTGCTGCGCCTCTACAGAAATGACGACGGCACTTTCACCGAGATCAGCAGCACCGTCAGTATCCCCATGAGCGGCTTTTCTGTCCTGACCGGCGATTTCGACAACGACAGCGACCAGGATATCATCACGACCGGCGACAGATCCACCGGCGCCTTTTACCGCAACGAGGGCGGCTGGCGCTTCAGCCTGGTCAATTCCACCGGCGCTGAAGTCCGCGCCGGCGACGTCCGCAGCGGCGTTGTCTTCGACCATGACCGCGACGGCGATCTGGACTTTTATATCACCCGTTCCGACATCTTTAACGTCTTCAGGGAAAACACCCTTGACAACGGGAATCACTACCTGCTCGTCGATCCGTCCGGACCCGGCGGCAACGCCAGCGCCTTCGGCACTAAAATGTGGTGCTACCAGGCGGGCAGGGCCGGCGATCCGGACGCCCTGCTCGGCTACCGTGAGGTGCTCTCGGGCAGCGGCCATCTCGCCCAGTCCCCCCTCATCCAGCATTTCGGCCTCGCCGGCCATTCCACGTGCGATCTCTTCGTCCAGTTCATCGACAGCACCACGCTTGTGATGCGCGGCGTGGAGGCGGACCAGCTCATCCGGGTCTCCCCGACCGACCCGGGCGGGAATTCGGGCCTCGCGGTCAGACTGATTGCGCATGCAGGTGACAATCAATCCGCCACAGTCGGCTCCCCGCTGCCCTCTCCCCTCATCGTCAAGGCGGTGGATGAATCCGGCGACCCTGTGGCCGGACTCCATGTCGATTTCAGTCTCCTCTCCGGCGACGCAGTCATCCTCCTGCCCGAGGGAGCGGGTGAAACCGGCGGTGAAGACCCCTTCGCCACCGACAGCCAGGGGCTGGCACGGCGCACCGTGCAGCTCGGCACCACGGCGGGGCCCGTCGCAATTTCGGCGCAGGCCGTGGAGGGGGATAAAACCCTGACCGCTGCTTTCAAAGCCACAGCCCGGGCGGCCGCTGCAGCCGCCATCGAAATCGCCGGCGGCGACGGCCAGGTGGCCGCCCATGCGGGCGCCCCTCTGCCCAACCCTCTGGTCGTTGCGCTCAGCGACGGCTTTGGCAATCCCGCGCCTGATGAAATGGTCCTCTTTACCGTCCGTTCGGGCAGCGGCTCACTCGTCCCCGCCGACGGCCGCGTTACCACCGATTCCCTCGGCCGCGCTCAGGTGGTCTACATCACCGGCGCCCTCGCCGGCCTGCAGACCATCGCCGCCTCGCCCGTCTCTCTGAGCGGCGAAGAGGTGCTCTTCTCAGCATCGGTCGCCAATGGCGCCGCCAACCTCGTCTACATGCAGGGGGATGCCCAGGCCGATACGGCGCGCGGCCTTCTCGCTCAACCGGTCCGCTTCAAGGTCACCCGGGCCGATGATCAGCCCGTCGCCTCCTTCCCGGTCACGATCACAGCCTTTAACGGCGGCCGCATCGCCGCTTCCGCAGCGGTCGGAGAAGACTCCCTCCTCCAGCTCCTCACCGCCAGCGACGGCACGGTCTCCATCTACTGGCGCCTCGGCCCGGTCAGCGGCAAACAGAATCTGAAGGTCGAAGCCCCGGGGCTGCAGGGATCTCCCCGCGTGGTCAGCGCCACAGCCTCTCCCGCCTCGCCTTTCCGTATTTTCGCCATCGCCGGGGACGGCCAGAGCGGAGTCGTGAAAACCCGGCTGGCCAATCCCCTCACCGCGCGCGTGGCGGATCGCTATGGCAATCCCGTCGCCGATCACCCGGTCCAATTCCACCTCCTCGCCGGGGGCGGCTCTCTCAACAGCAGCGGCCAGAACCAGTACAGCACAAAGACGAACTCTGCCGGAGCCGCGTCGGTGGAGCTGATCCTGGGCGACGTGGCGGGGGTGAATGTCAGCCGGGTTGAAGCCGTGAGCCAGTACGGCAGCCGGCCGCTGACGGGATCGCCGCTGATCTTTTACGCCAGCGCCACAGCGGGCCCGCCCCACTTTTTCTACATTTTAAGCGGCAACCAGCAGTCCGGCATCGCCGGCTCCCTCCTTCCCGACTCCCTGGCCGTTGTCGTCACGGACTATAACCAGAACCCGCTCATCGGCCACACCGTCACCTTCACTGTCACCGCGGGTGGAGGCAGGATCAACAGCCTGACACAGGCGAAGGTCACCACCGATGCCAGCGGACACGCATGGGCCTGGTTCCGGCTGGGAACGCAGGCCGGCGCAGGGCTCCAGCAGGTGACGGTGGCGGCGCAGGGACTGGCCGGCGAAACTCTCCTCTTCACCGCCACTGCCACAGCCGATATCGCCGCCCGGATCAGCTATCATTCCGGCAGTGGGCAGGTTGGCCTGACCGGCTCCCGCCTGGCTGATCCCCTGGTCGTCCTCATCCAGGACCGGCACGGCAATCCGGTCTCCGGCCATCCGGTCAAGTACAGCGTGACCGCGGGAGGGGGAAATTTCATCGGCGAACAGAACATCACCCTGAACAGCGATGGGGAGGGACTGGCCAAGGCCTGGCTCACTCTGGGCATGGCAACCGGGGATTCAGCCCATCGCGCCACGGCCACCAGCCTGGTCCGCAACAGCACCACACCGCTCATCGGCAGCCCCATTCTTTTCAGCGCCGGCGGGGCGGCACAGCAGGCGGGCGATATCAGGAGGATCGACCTGCTCGCCGGGGAGGGTCAGACCGGTGTGGTTTCGCAGTGGCTCGCCAACCCGCTCAGCGCCCGCATCGTGGACACCAACGGCCTCCCGGTGCAGGGCCACACCATCACATTCCGCATCGCAAGCGGTGACGGCCGCCTCGGCATTGGCCAGGATTCCCTGGTCAACCTGATCACCAACAGCAGCGGCACCGCAGAGGTGATATGGCGCCTTGGCACTCTCGCCGGAGACAGCACCCAGGCGGTGCAAATGATCTGCCTCGGCAAGTCCGGCCTTCCCGTGCAGGGTTCGCATCGCCTCATCCATGCCGTCGCCAGGCCGGGCGCTCCGGACGTGAGCCGCTCCACCCTGACCGTCGAGTCGCCGCTCCCCGCCGACGGCGTCAGTGAAAGCGATATCATCACCACGGTGAGGGACAGTTACGGCAATCCGATCTCCGGCCAGGGCATTCTGCTGGTTGGAAACGGCCTGGAGTGTGTGCTGAAACCCAATCAGGGCTACAGCGACGCCGCCGGTATTTTCAGGGCTGCCGCTTCTTCAGCGGAGGCCGGCGACTTTACCGTGCAGGCCCGCGTGGCCACCAGCGACCAGTGGCTGACGGAGCCCAAAACCATCACCTTCCTGCCGCCCGCGACGGCCCGTCTTGAACTGGCCGGGGGCGACGGCCAGGCCGTGCCGGTCGCCAGCTGGCTGCGCGAACCGCTCACGGTGCGGGTCCTCGACGGCCTCGGTCACGGCCTGCAAAACCTTGAGGTGCGCTTTGCGCTGGTCGAGGGAAGTGCGGAAATATCGGAGCCCGGCGCCTCCCGGCTCGCCGCACCTGTACCCGCATCATCGGGAGCGGCCGTCCTGACCGTCAACACCGACAGCGAAGGAGTGGCTGCCATCGATGTGCGCATGGGCACGCAGAGCGGCCGGGTGGTTATCTTTGCAACCCTCGTCGATGCCCCGGAGAACCGGCTCAGCTTCCAGCTCCGGGCCCTGCCGGGCGCGGCAGAGGCACTGATCAGCATCAGCGGCGACGATCAGAGCGGCACCACCTGGCACCGGCTGAATCAACCCCTGATCGTGCAGGTGCACGATGCCTTTGGCAACGGCGTTCCGGACCAGCAGGTGCTCTTTTCAACCGGAGAAGAGCAGGGCTATTTCTTCCCCAACGCCATGCGGACGACCGACTCGACCGGCTCCGCATCGGTCCTCTGGTATCTTGGCGCAATGGCGGGAGAGCAGAGCGCCGGGGCATCGCTCCCCGGTGCGGCCATCTCCCCACTCCACTTTGAGGCCGTGACCCTGCCCAATCAACCTCCGCAGATCAGCCTCGCGGACAGCGTCCAGATCCGGGAGAATGAAAAATGGAGCTACCAGCTCGAGGTCAACGACCTGGAGGGCGACAGCGTCCGGATTGACATTAAATCCCGGCCCGAAGGCCTGCAGATAACCGGGGAGGGACGGATCGATTGGCAGCCCTCCTACCAGCAGGCCGGACGCTACGAGCTGACGGTCGAGGCGCAGGACCAGTTTGGTGCGGCAGCCTCCGCCCGCATGGTCCTTCTGGTCGTGGATGTCAACCGCCCGCCCCTCATCGATGGCACCGCTTGCCTCCCGCAGCAGCAGGATGGGCTCGAATTGACCAAACCGGGCGTAATCGACTTTTTCGTCTCCGCCGCCGATCCCGACGGTGATGCCGTCAACTACAGCTGGTATCTCAACGGCGCCTTTTGCGCCTATGGCAAGCCCTCCTACCGCCTCCAGACCGAACTGATCTCGTCGGGCGATGCGCAGATCAAGGTGGTCGTCAGCGACCGCAGCGGCAGCACCAGCCGCACCTGGACGCTCAAGCTGACCTCTGCGGTCTGGCTGGCCGGATTCCAGGCTCAGGCCGATCCCGGCCGGGGCATCACCCTGAGCTGGCGGACCCTGCTCGAGACCGACCACCTCGGCTTCTTCGTCCAGCGCAGCCTGAGTGAAAAGGGCCCCTTCCAGACCATCAGCACGCTGCTGCCTCCCGCTGAGGAGGGAAACTACCGCTTCACTGATGATTCGGCCGAGGCCGGCAACCTCTACTACTACCGTCTGCAGGATCTCGGCCGTGACGGCGGCACCCGGATCCATCCGGCCGTTCAGGCCCGGCTGCCCCTGCCGACACGCCTCACCCTTTCGGCCAACTATCCCAACCCCTTCAACGCCCGGACGCGCCTCACGGTCTCGCTGCCGGAAGCGGGGATGGTCAGGGCGGAGATCATCGACCTCCTGGGCCGGAGCGTACGGCGGCTCTACGACGGCGAGTCAGCGGGCGGCTATCTGGCGCTGACATGGGATGGCCGGGATGAAACCGGCCTGCATGCCGCCAGTGGAGTCTATTACTGCAGGGTTGCGGCGGGGAACGCGACGGTCTTGCGCAAGATGGTGCTGGTCAAGTGAGCGGCTTTCGGCCCGCCCGCCGGGTGGTCCGGCATCAGCGGGCAGCGGCCTGCGCGGGTCCGGCGGCCTGACGGCCCGCAGCGGATGGGGAGCGAAGGCTGGGGGAAATGAGGAGCGGAAGGATTTGAAGAGCGGAAGCGGGCGGCGGGAATAGGGGCCCTGCGCAGGGCGTTAAAATGTAAAAGCAAATCTCAATCTGCGAGGTGAGCATGGTCCATCCATGGCATGACGTCACGCCGGGCCTCGAATCGCCCTACATTTTCAATGCCATCACCGAAATTCCC
This sequence comes from bacterium, assembly GCA_029560815.1. Next base: position 14,284 of record JAKQKF010000285.1, on the reverse strand, counting down.
TACGGCTCGAGCATCAAATACGAGCTCGACAAGCCGAGCGGACTGCTCAAGCTCGACCGCATCCTCTACTCTGCGGTTTTTTATCCGGCCAATTACGGCTTTATCCCCCAGACCCTGGCTGAGGATGACGATCCCCTCGATGTGCTCGTTTTTTGTCAGGAGGTGGTCCAGCCGCTGACCATCATCAGGGCCCGCTGCATCGGCCTGATGACCATGGTCGATTCAGGCAAGAAGGACCACAAGATCATCGCCGTGGCGACCGAAGATCCCACCTACAACACTTTTCACGAAACCACCGAGATGCCCCCCCATACCCTGCAGATGCTGCGCCGCTTCTTCGAGGATTACAAGCAGCTCGAGGGCAAGGTGGTGGCGGTGGATGACATCCTCCCTGCAAAAGAGGGTTTCGACATCGTCCAGGACGCCCTCGAGCGCTACAGCCAGAAACGCCGCGGCGGCTACAAGTTCTGATCCGGTGACGGTTTTTTCTCCTCCTGCTGCCGGGTCTCAATCACCCGGCGCAGGCGTTCCAGCTCCTTCTCCGCCCTCTCCTTCTCGGCCCGCAGCCGGTCGAGGTCATCTCTGCCGGCCTCCTTGTTACTCTCCTCTCCGATAATCTTTTCGAATACCGGCGTGCGCGCTTCGCCTCGATTCATGATCACCTCTTCATCGCTGGTCTGCATAAAGTGCAGCGGCAGCAGTTTGAGGTGGAGTCCGAGCTGCAGTAGCCAGGAGGGATAGTTGGGCAGCTCCCCGAGGCCGCGCTCCGCCATGGTGGGGATGGTCTCGTCAGTGTCGGAAGAGAGCCGGCGGTCGATGGCGAGGGAGAGGTGACACCAGCGCAGGGGCTTGTAGCGGAGGGAGAGGCTGGCGTAGGCGAAATCCTCGCGGCCTTCGGCCCCCGCCGCGGGCTGGCGGATCCAGCTCTGGCCGTATCCCTCGACGCCGAAATCAAAGTGCGCACCCGGCAGCGCGAGGCCGGTGCTCCAGGTTAATTTTTGGCTGCGTTCCACGACAAAGCTTCTGGCGCCGGTGCGCTGGTTGTGGAACTGGAGGCCGGTGTCATCGAAGAGGGTATAACCGGCGTTGAGGTGGCCGCTGATGGCCTCTGCCGGGAATTCAGGATCGGCCGCATAGCTCGCCAGGCCGGTGAGAGTGACCGCGTGCCGTGCCGGGCTGTAGGATTCGAAGAGGAGATTGTGGCTGACGCCGGCCGGGAAATGGGCTGTCATCGCGGCGCCGAGGAAAATGGACCGGGACGGCCACTGCAGCGAGCCTACGGCCATTGTGGCCGAGAGGTCATGGCCGAATCTGCCGCCGCCGCTCTGGTCCGACTGGTAAAGCACCGGAGTGATCTGGGCTTCGAGATGGGCGCCAAGGCCGTAATTCAGGGCCAGAGCGCTCTGCAGGTCCCAGATGTTGCGCTTGCCGGGGGCGCCCCAGGGTGCGTAGCTCTGCTCCGACGCCTGGCCCCAGAAGCGGGCGCCCATCTGGGAGGTGAGCTGGCCGTTTTCGAGCACCCACGCGGGACGGGTGTGGGGCAGTCCGGCACCGCCGTTGAGGGCCTGGCCGGCGGCAGGCAGGCTGCCGAAAAGGGCGGCAGCGAGCAGAACCCGCCGCGCCAGAGGAGAAGAGCTGGAAGAACGCATATCGGCTCCGAATTGGACCATAAATATTTAATAGAGGGTGAAACGCTGCCAGGCCGATTCGCTTCCGGTCCGCGCAGCGGCGCCGGCGCAGTCAATGCGCCAGCGGTATAGTACGCCACTCTGCAGGCGCGGCAGAACAGCCCGGCCGTCGCTGTTGTAGGGCGTGCTCTCGCGCGTCCCCTGATATCCGGGCGCCATCCGGCCGATCCAGACCGGCGCGCCGCTGGCCTCTTCATAAAGACGGATCAGGTAGAACGCCGGGCGCATCAAGCCGGTGCTCCATGAGAAGAGCGGCGGCTCCCCTGCGGTGACCTGCAGATCGAAAGCCTTGGCCAGAAGCATGTAATCCACCGTATCCGAGGGCGCGCCCAGCCGCTCTTCTTCGTCAAGGCCGCGCAAATAGTAGTAGCAGCGGATATCAGTCGGGACCCGGTCGTAAAAGGAGCTGTCCCGTGCGGTCAGCAGGGCGATGAGGCCAAAGTTTTTTTCGCCCTCGAAGCGGCGGAAGAGCTGGAAGCCCGAGAGCTCCTGGTCGCGATGCCACTGCAGAAATATGGCATCCTCTTCCGGGACGGCGTCGATGCCCCTCTCCTCGGCGGAGGTATCGGCCGCTGCCGCGACAAAGCGTGGCACGGGAATGCCCGGGAGGGGATTGGTCACCTCCTGCTCACATGCCGTCCACACTCCCGCCGCAATCCCCAGTACGAGAAACGCTTTTCTCATCCCTGCTCTCCCGCATCGTTAAAAAATAAAAGCGCAGCCGATCCGATGCACACTCTCATAATCGAGCGAGGTGAAGGCATAGTCGACGCGCATCCGCCGCCAGCGCAGGCCGGCCCCGGCGGTCAGCCCCGATTCGTTGTATCCCGCGCGCAGGGCGGCTCCCCCCAGTTCGTATTCCACGCCATAGAGCGCATTCCGTTCCTCTTTTTCTCTCAGACTCCAGAAAAAGTTCAGACGGCTGTTGTGAAAAGAGATCGGCTGGCTGTAAACCACACCCCAGAGCAGGGCCGTGCCGATCTTCTCCTCGCGCTGGTTCTGCCAGACCAGGGTTGTCCGGGTGAGATCGAGGGCCGAAAGTCCCAGGCTCATCTGGCCCGCCCGGCGGAGCTGCAGCAGCTGTCCGAGGTTGAAACGGACCATCATGCCCAGATCGATGCCCAGGCCGCTGGCGCTGCTCTGATGCAGGGCCTGGCGCAGGATCTTGATGTTCAGGCCGACCGGCACCTCGACGGCCAGATCGGTATAGAGCCAGCCCAGCGGCAGCTCGAAACGGAAGGGTCGTGCGAAGGAGAGATAAAAAGCATCCTCCACATCCTTGAAATAGCCCTGAGGCGCGCCGTCGGGCCGCAGCGACGGATCCTCGAGCCGGTCGAGAAAAGAGTCGCCCGCGAGTTTCGGGTAGAGCGGGATCTCGTCGACGCTGAAGCGGGTCCAGTGCAGGGCGACGCTTCCGCCGGCGGGCAGGGGGAAAGCGCCGCCGAGATAGTGCATAGTGGCCATCGGCTCGGAGATCGAGCCGAAGGTGGGCGCGTACATCAGGCCGACCTCCCGGTTGACGCACAAGCCCAGGCTGGCCGGATTATAGCGAAAGAGTTCGGCTCCGCCGGACATGGCGGCGGCAGCTCCGCCCAGGGCCAGCGGGCGCGCCCCGACCCCCAGCTCCAGCGAGGCTCCGGCATAGCGCGTCCCCTGCGCCCCCAGGGGAGCGGCCGCCAGGAACAGCAGGCAGAACAGCAGGCAGAGCAGGACGTGCCGCACCCCGATCCCTTTCTTTCGTTGAGAATTCATCATCGCAGCCGGGCTATCTTTCCTGTTATCTCTTCGCTCTTGTCGCCGGATCGGGCGGTGAGCCGGTAAAAATAGACTCCGTTCGCCACTTCGTATCCCTCCTCATCCCGGCCGTCCCAGGTGATCTCGTGATAGTCGGCGCTGAGAGGATTCGGGTCTTCGATACTGGTGCTGTTGAAATCGCGGATCAACCTTCCGGCCGCGGTGTAAATCCTGAGCGAGACCTTGTCGGCGCTGCTCGAGAGCAGATAGACAAAAGTGGTGCGCAGGGCGAAAGGATTGGGATAGTTCCCCAGCATTTTCAGATGAAACGCCTCGGCCACCTGGATGGTGAATTCACGCGCAGCCGCGGTGTTGCCGTTGCAGTCGCTGACCGTCACCGACAGGGTATGCGGACCGGGCTGCAGCTCCGGGCGCAGGTTGAGCGCGATCAGGTTGCCGTTGATGATGGAATCGGGCAGCGACCAGCTGTTTTCGTCGAGGAGCCGGCCGTCGAGCAGGAACTGCAGCCTGCCCGGGGTGGTATCGATGCCGTTCTGGTCGCGCAGCTGCAGCGCGATGGTGGGGGTGCGGTTAACCCAGGCGTTCTCCGCGTAGGGCCGCCCGTCGAATGCGGCGTCCACTTCGGGCGGCTGGTCATCGGCCGCCCAGAGGAGCGTGTAAAGGCCAGACTCCCGAATCGGGGCGGTGATTCTCCCGCCATCGGCGGCGGCGGGCAGCCGGACCCATTTCCGGGTATCGCCGGCCAGGCGGAAGAGCGCGGCGGAGGCGATGGCGCCGGGGAGTGAATCCGCACCGGTGACGGTGATGGAGAAGAGCACCCCCTCCGCAATCGACTCGGGACGGCTGAAATGGAGGCTGTAGACCGGCAGGCTGCTGCTGGCGGCGAAATCGGGCTGCTCGTGCAGCTGCGCCGGGGCGAGGCGCTCCACCCTGAGGACGCAATTTTCGCCCACGGAGTTGGGCGAGGCGATGCAGAGAGCGCGGTCATCAGGGCGCAGGGTGTCGGCTGTCCCCGGGAAGAACCGGAAGCCGGCGCCGGCCTGCAACGCATAATGAACCGGTGTGACGGTCGTCCGGGTTTCAAGCACACCCGCCTGGCCGGTCTCGATGCGGAAACGGATGGTGATGGTGCCGGGGGAGGTCCAGAACGGAAAGGCGGCCAGGGCGCCGGTGTAGGGGCGCACGGCAACGGTGTCGCCGGCGAGGTGATGCCAGCTGCCGTCGGAATCCTGCCGGTACTCGAGAGCGATCCTCGCCATACCGGAGCCGTTGCCCCAGTTCATGACCGGAAGAAAAAGAGTCGGACGCTCCTCTCCGCCCCAGCTCAGGCGGTCGGTCATGGCCTCGATGTTGAGCCGGCCGGCGGGATCATGCGCGTAATAGCCGGAGAGGACGGCGCCGCCGCCGGCATAAAAGGCCAGGAACTGACAGGAGAGGGGAACCCAGTAGGATTTGACGGCAAGGCTGTACCACCCGGGCCCGGCCTGCTCCATGCGCAGCGTATCCCCGCGGAAAAGGCAAAAGACCGAGTGCGGCTCGGTGCGGCTGTAGAGCTGCACCAGAAGGCGCAGTGAATCCTGCTCAGCCGGAATCACTCGCAGGGAATCAAAAAAGGCCCGGCCGAGCGAAAAACGGGCTGCGCCATGGGTCTGCTGCAGGCCGAGACCGTCCACACCGTGGAAACGGAGAATGCCGTCTCCATCCGCAGCCGCAGCCGGGAGGGGCATGCGGTGCTCCGTCCGGTTGGCTCCGAAGCTGATGGTTCCACCCGCAATCGGCAGCCCCCTTTCGATCTCGTACTCCACGGTGGCGGTGCCGGGAACGAAAGGCCACTGCAGGGTCACAGCCAGGGTGTCGCCGGCTGCGGCGAGGGGATTGGCGATCTCGACCTCCGTGCGGGCGGCGGGCAGGCGCAAGCGCGTGGCCGGATCCCCAAAGATGGTGTACTGGTTGACCTCGGCCCGGGCGATATCGCTGCCGTAATACTGGCTGAAATAGCGGATCTTGCCCGCGGTCAGCAGCTCGCCGAGGGTGGCTTCCGGATTCTCATAGAGGCAGGACATGATCGCCGACTGCAGCATGTCGTCGTTCTCAAGCCAGCCATAGCCGCCGGCGCCGAAAAAGGCCATGGTGCCCTTTTCGGGCGCAAAGAGCATGGTCTCGGCGAGATTTTCGCCCACAGGCTGCTCGAAGGCTCCGGTGAAACAGGTCATGCTGAGAATGAGGGGGTAGCGGCCGCGGTTGTTCATGGCCGCCACATCCTCGAGCCCGAGCAGGCCGTCGTCCGACCAGATCGCGCCGCCGCCATGGCCGTGAAAACCGATCACGCTGCAGCCCTGATCAATGAAATCAAGCAGCTCGGGAGTATTACCGAAAAAGGGATCAGGCGAACGGCCGGGATCGGAGGTGGTGAAGAGCATCGCCGGCGACCAGGCCGGCGGCGCTTTGGCGGCGAGGGCCATCCCCTTGGTCCGGAAGATCATGGTGTTGCCGCCGACGAAAAGGAGACGGTTGTGCCAGTCGCCGTTCACGGCGCCGGTCTCATGGTCGATGATCTTGTCGACGACGACCTCAAGCTGATCGGGAGTGCGCGCGGGCAGGCGGCCGATGCAGAGATCGGGAATCTCATCCTCGCCCTCGAGCAGAGTATACCAGAAATCGCTGGCGGAAGCGCCATATTTCAAAGTCTGACGCATGTAGACCGGGACCAGGTCGAGCGTGTCGCCGCGCACAGGGGTCCGCAGAAAGGAACCGTCGCCGGCGAGCAGGCAGTACTTCAACGGCCAGCGTCCCGCCGCCCACTTGAGAAAGGCCTTGATGGCCAGCGGACTGCGGCGGCCTTGGTTGAGATAGTTAAAGATATCCTCCACCGCCACGCCGGCGGCCCGATGGCCCTGGCTCTGGCGGTGCTGCATCAGTCCGTTGAGCGCGCTCCCGGCGAGAAAGCTGCGGGGGGCGATCACGACGTAATCGATGTCGCCGGTCGATGAGGGCTGCCACTGCGGCCGCACTGCTTCGATGCGCAGCGGCGATTTCTTGGCCGAGGCGGCGACTGCGATATAGCGGACATCGTGCGAGGGCACCGTGTCGTAGAACTGGAGGTGCATCGAGCGCAGCCCGTCCCTGGCGGTGGCCTCGGCTGCAGTGGTGCCGGAGATCCGGCTGGCGCCGAGCTTGAAAATTTCGACCGCCTCATCGGCAAAGCCGTCGATGGTGAAGCGGAAAAATCCGGGTTCTTCCTCCGGCGGGATGGTGAATTCAAGCCACCCCCCGTCCGCCCGGTAAAGGCGGGGATAGGTGACCTCGAACCAGTTGAGGGCGATATAGTCGGTCCGGGTGGGATCGAATTCATTGACCAGGGTGAGTGTGTTATTCTCGGCGCTCAGGGAAGCGGCCAGCAGGCCGATGACCTCCTGGCTCTGCAGATCGATGATGCCCTGCCGTTCACCGCGGCCGCGCGCGGCGAAACGGTCATTCAGAAAGACCGCCGCCTGATGGGGCTCGGTGTAGGCTGTCGTCAGTCCGGTGAGCATGACCCGCACCTTGACGGGCAGGAGGGAACGGGCGTCTGGATAGCGCAGGGAGAAGGGATAGCTGCGTTTGTGGCCGGCAGCGAGGCCGCCGTCATAGAGCCAATGGTCGCGGAGGGAATCGGCCATCGAAATATCATCAAAGGTGGTGAAGTAATTGTCCTGCTCCACATGCACCGTCTGAAAAAAGGCGTAGGGGATGCGCGCGGAGCGGGAGGTGGCGCTTTCGCTGTACTCCTCCTCCATCCGGACTCCCGCCTCGCCCTCCCAGTCGAGCCAGTAGATGTTGCTCCTGCTGAAAGGGTCCTGATAAAGGTCCGGTGTGGCCGCCGGGGCCTCCCTGCGCAAGCCGGTGCCATAGAATTCAATGCTCTCACCGGCATCCAGCTGACCGTTGTTGCCGCCGTTGAAGAAAAAGGGGACCCCGGTTCCACCGCAGCTCAACCGCAGCCTGGCCACATCGATATCGAGCAGATCGATCCCCGCCTTGCGCAGGTCAGCACCGGTGACCCGGTACCAGCCCGGCTCATCGACGGTGAATCTGACGCGGCCGGGCGCGGAAAAGGCGCCCTGATCGCCGCCGCTGATGCGCGCCAGCGGCGCAGAGGCCACCATCTCAACAGCGCCTGAACCGGCCAGAGCCGGCAGACGGGTGGCAAGGGGCAGAGCCCCGCTCCCGGTCAGCTCCAGCCGCATGGAGGGGCAGCGCGACAGCGTGCCGGTCGCTGCGTCATAGTGCCAGGGGTAGATCCGCAGCAGCCAGAGCCTCTGCCGGCCGGCGGCGCCTCCGTACTCGACCTCAGCCTGACGGGCGGGGCCGGAACGGAGCTCCCGCTGCCACGGAACGGTGACGGCGGCTGTGCCTGTGACCGGCAGGTCGGTGCTGAGCCCCAGCGGCGCAATGGCCGTGCGCTCCCCGGCGGCGGCGGAGAGAATCCGCAGATTGACCTCCTGGACCGGCCAGTCGATGAGCAGCGTCTGAAAGGGGAGAGCGGGGTTTAGCCCATCCTGAAGGAGGGGCCAGGGGGAAAAACGGAAAGAGGTGCTGAGGCCGGATTCATCCGCAAGCGTGTCGGGCTGAATGGAAGGGGCGGTGATCTCGATGATCAGCCGCTCCGGACCTTTTTCGAGAATACGGTGCCACTCCGCGGCCGGGGCCGGAAGCGCACCTGACCAGACCAGCAGGAGCAGACAGCGTATCAAACGATCTTTGCGGTAAGTGGGGAACATGACGTTCAACGGATGCCTTATCGACAGGCTCAGGGCCAGCTGCTGCAGAACTTTATACCAGCCATCAGTTATTCTATCCATTTGGGCCGACATATGCGCTCTTTTTGCGGCGCGGCCGCGCAGCGTGCTTTCGACCCATAACAAAAAGTACCACTGCCCGGCCTCCTTTGCGGAAGAGAATATTCGGCCCCGGCCTTACTGGATGCGGAGCATCTTGCGCGCAGCCGTGAAAGAGCCGGCCCTGAGGAGGCAGAAATAGACTCCGCTCGGCAGGCGGGAAGCTTCAAAGCGAACCTCGTGGCTGCCGGCGTGCTGCATCCCGTCGGCCAGGAGAGCCACCTCACATCCGAGCGGATCGTAGACGGCGAGATGGACGCCGGCGGCGACCGGCAGCCGGTAGCGGATCACGGTCGTGGAATTGAAGGGATTGGGATAGTTCTGCTCCAGTGCAAAGAGCACGGGCGCCGCAGCCGGCTCCGCCTCCACACCAGCTGTGGAGGGTGTGGTTATCGCAGCCACAGCAGCCAGGGTCATCTGGGCGACCTTGCGCACCAGCCTGAAATTGACCGTTCCGGAGGAATCGTCCGAGGTGTGATAAAAGGGATTGGCCCTGTAAAAGGCGTTATTATCCCAGGGCGGGGCGTTTTCGATCAGACAGATAGCCGGAAAACCCTCCGTCCAGTAGGGCTCATGATCGCTGTAATTGGCTGAAGTGCTCTTCTTGAGCCCGACGGTCAGGTCCAGGCCAAGGCTGTCCCGGGCCGCGCGGAATTCCAGCGCCAGCGCCTCGGAAGCGGCGTCGCAGATGATCGACTGGTAATCCACGTAGGGATTGTAGCCGATCATGTCGACAGAGACCATGCCGGCGATCTCTTCCCCGGCCGCCCTGGAATGCCGGGCTGCAATGCGGCTGCCATTGTGGTTTTTATAGTCAGCGGGATTGCTCTCCTCCGCGGCAAAGGCGATCAGCCGGATCGTGCAAGCCGGCGTAAAACCGAAAGCCGGATCGCTCAACAACCGCGCCAGCTCGAGCAGGACCGCAACTCCGGTGGCGTTGTCGTCCGCGCCGGGGGCGCGCATGGTCGCCCATTCACTGTTCCAGATGGCGCTCCCCATCCTGCTCCCGGAGCAGTCGTGATGGGCGCCGATGACGAAAACCCGCTCGGGCCGGCTCGAACCGGGAATGGTCGTGATGATATTGCGCTGCAGCCGGGTCGTAAAACCGGGCCGCGCCTCCAGCCGGAAGCTGTCCACCTCGACAAAATCCAGATGGTGAAGGGAATTCAGCTCACGGAGGATATAGGCGACACCACTGTCGTTGCCGGCGGTGTGGCGCACGCGCGACCAATGCCCTCCGGCCCGCTCCAGCTGCCGGGTATGCCCGATCAGCCTCTGCTCGGAAATCGAGTCGGCCATGGCCCGAACAAGGTCGGGCACAGCTGCCCGGCCCGGCAGGGCCGCGATGATCAGCAGGAACAGTGTGGCACAGTACTTGAGCGTCTTCATTCTCAGGCAGCTCCAGCAGGAGAAGATGGGCCTTGCGCGGCGAACCCGGCCGGGCAGCGGCAAGATCCGGGCAAGACCGGGTTAAATTATAGTAAAGATAGGCATGTGCAGTCAAAAAACCAAGGAGATAATATGGCGCCGCGCCGCCGCGAGGATTTCACCCTTGATGCCAATTTGCGCACTTTTTTTGTTGCATGGCGCGCATAAAATGTGTATCAATACATATATCGCTCAACCAGCCATGCTGTCAAAGGAGAACGCATGAAAATCGAACCGACCTACCGGATGTACTATGTGGCACCGCCGGAGGAACTGGAAGAGATCGCCGACACAGTCGAGGAGGTAGTGGGCCATCTGGACCAACCCCAATACCACACCGTGCTGCATATCCTGGCCCAGCGGCGCCCCTGGCGGCCGCGCCACACCGGCTGGGTCAATGTCATCGATCAGATCCTCCATTTCGGCTATGCGGTCATTGTCTTTCTGCCCTTGATGATCTGGCCTTCCTGGTATACGGCGGCAGCGGGAGGGCTGCTGCTGGGCGCCATCCGGGAATGGGAGCAATGGAAAGAGCTCGATCTCAAGATCCCGATGATACCGGACCGGCTGCAGGACGTCCTCTTTTTCGGGATCGGCGCCGTCGTCCTCTATTTCATCATTGACGCCTTTGTCAACTGAAAGTCGCTGCTTTCTCATTCACGTCCGGATCCGCCTATGCTTATCGCCCATCTCTCCGACCTCCATCTGGGCTTCACCCCGGATCGCGATGCCATGATCGCGCAGCGGCTTGGCGAGCTGCGCGAGATCGCTCCCCACCATCTGGTGATCACTGGCGACCTCAGTCAGGCCGGCCGCAGCGAACAATTCACCGCTGTGCGCGAACTGCTCCGTCAAAACTGCTTTTATGATCCGGCGCGGCTGACACTCATCCCCGGCAACCACGACCTCTTTACTTTCTTCTTCAAGGATTTCCATGCCGGCAGCGATCTCTATGCCAAATGGCACCGGCTCCCGCGCACGGCACGGCAGCTCTACCGCTACGGCTGGCAGGAGTATGAGGCGGACCTGGCGCGTTTTCATACCGCCTTCAGCGAGGCCTTTCAAGGCATCATCACCCTGAATGAGTCCGGAAGCATCTCCTATCCCTTCATCAGGATTCTGGACGGCCGGACCGCCCTGATCGCCCTGGAATCAAACCGGCTGCTGCCGCAGATCCGCGCGAACGCGGCCTGCTCCAACGGTCTGGTCGACCTCGCCAGCGCAGAGCGCATCCTCGCCCATCCCGCTCTGGAGAACAGGCGCAAAATCGTCCTGCTTCACCATCCGCTTCTGCCGGAACAGCTGGTTGCGGCGAGGATGGGCAAGCTCTACGCCTCGATGACCAGAATCAGGAATCGGGAGGAATTCATCGGGCTTTTAAACCGGTCGGGGGTCGATCTGGTGCTGCACGGCCATTACCATCATCATGAGGAATACCACATCGGGGAAGGCATACCGGTATTGAACAGCGGGGAGATCGAGCATTGGCATCTGATCGATAGTGACGAGGAGGGCGTCCGCATTACTTCACGGGAATGAAGCCCTGCGTCCGCCCTCCTCTCATTTACTCCCGGATACCGATCAGATCCAGCATAAAAGCATACTCCATGGCGATCTCTTTCATGCGGCGGAACCGGCCGGAAGCACCGCCATGCCCGCTCTCCATGTTGGTCCAGAGCAGCAGGGGATTCCGGTCGCTCTTCATGACGCGCAGTTTGGCCACCCACTTGGCCGGCTCAAAATACTGCACCTGGGAGTCATGCAGTCCGGTGGTCACCAGCATCGCCGGATAGGCCTTTGCTTCCACCTGATCATAGGGGGAGTAGGAAAGCATATAGTCATAATAAACCTTGTCTTCCGGATTGCCCCACTCATCGAATTCGCTGGTGGTCAGGGGGATGCTCTTGTCCAGCATGGTCGTGACAATGTCGACGAAAGGCACAGCGGCCACAACCCCTCTGAAAAGATCGGGCCGCATGTTGACCACTGCACCCATCAAAAGGCCGCCGGCGCTGCCGCCCATCGCGAAGAGCTTTTCCGGAGTGGTAAATTTTTGCGCGATGAGATATTCGGCGCAGTCGATAAAATCATAAAAAGTATTCTTCTTTTTGAGCAGTTTGCCCTCCTCGTACCAGCTGCGCCCCATCTCCTGACCGCCGCGGATATGGGCGATGGCGTAAACAAAGCCCCGGTCGAGCAGGCTGAGCCGGACCGAACTGAAACCGGCATCCATGCTGGCGCCATAGGAGCCATAGCCGTAAAGCAGCAGCGGATTGGCGCCATTGCGCACCATCCCCTTGCGATAGACCAGGGAGACCGGAACACGAACCCCGTCACGGGCGATGGCGTAGTGACGTTCCGCCCGATAATTTGACGGATCAAAACCGCCCAGGACCTCCTCCTGTTTGAGCAGCTTTTTCTCGCGGGTGATCATGTTGTAATCAAAGGTCGAATTCGGCGTAGTCAGGGAGGTGTAGCTGTAGCGCAGCCACTCGGTATCGAACTCCCGGTTGATCGAAATTCTTGCGCTGTAGGTCTCCTCGCCAAAATCGAGATCGTGGCCGCCATCCCCTTCCCATGGCTTGATGCGCAGCCGGATCAGGCCATCCTTGCGTTCCTGTACGACCAGGGCCGGCCTGAAAAGCTCGAACCCTTCCAGCAGAACATCCTCGCGGTGCGGAATGAGCTCTTGCCAATGGGCCTTGCCCGTCTGCTCGAGCCCGGCCGTCATCAGCCGGAAATTCTTCGCATCGAGATTGGTGCGGATATAAAAGACATCATTATAGTGCTCGACTTCGTATTCATGATCGCGCTCGCGCGGCTGGAAAATCCTGAATTGAGCCCCGGTTTCACCAGCCGGCAGGAATCTGTACTCGGTCGAGAGGGTGCTCGTCGATGCGATAAAGATGTACTGGTCGGACTTGGACTTGAAGACCATGGTATTGAAGGTTTCATCTGTTTCGTCATGAACCAGCAGATCCTCCCCGACCGGCGTACCCAGCAGATGGCGCACCACCTTGTGCGGACGCAGGGTCAGCGTGTCGATCACGGTGTAAAAAAGGGTCCGGCTGTCCGCAGCCCAGACGGCCGGGCCGCTGGTGTTGGCGACAGCGTCCGTGAGCAGCCTGCCGGAATCGAGATCCTTGACGTGCAGGGTATATTTCCGCCGGCTGAGGGTATCCACTCCGAAAGCGAGCAGGCGGTTGTCCGGGCTCACACTCAACCCCCCGACGGCATAAAACGCGTGTCCCGCGGCCATATCGTTGACGTTGAGCAGGATCTCCTCAGGGGCTTCCAGAGTGCTTTTCTTGCGGCAGTAGACAGGATACTCCTTGCCCTCCTCATACCGCGAATAATAATAGTACCCGTGATCGCGATACGGCACGGAGAGATCGGTCTGCTTCATCCGGCCGATGATCTCGTTGTAGAGCTTTTCCTGCAGGGGCTCCGTGGGCCGCAGAATCGACCGGGTGTAGTCATTCTCCGCCTTGAGATAATCGATGACCCGGGGATTCTCCCGCTGGTTGAGCCAGAAGTAATTATCCACGCGCGTGTGGCCATGGATCGTCAAGGGTGCCGGAATGATCGCCGCCATGGGCGGCCTGGCAGCTTGCTCTTCGCCGGCCTGAGGCTGTGCCCATGCCGTGGGATATAACACAACCTGTAAAAGCAGAAAAAGTAATAAAAATTTGCGCACGATGAACTCCCGCATGTTAGCATGAAAGTAAATTATCTATGAATTAGGCAACTGCTCTCCGGTCGGCACCTCACGCCCTTTTTCATCTCGGCACCCGGGTAGGATAGACCGCCACATCGGGTGCATAATACCTCTGCATCGTGACGCACTCCGCCTGGCTGATGGGCAGATCCGGCTTGCAGCCGCGATAGACCGGCGCATAGAAGCGGAGTGTTCCGGCCATCACGGGAACTACGAACTTGACAGTGTGAGAGTTCCCCGCTGGGACCGGCTGCTCATAACCCTCCCAAAAACAGATGTGCATGGCATGATCCACCCAGCCGGTATCACTTTTGGTGCTGTAATAGATCTGATTGCACCCCTCCAGAAAGACCGTCTTTTCACCCCGGTTGAAAAGGGTGATAGTGATCTCATCGCTCGGTGCAGCTCTGAGCTTGCTCACCGTAATCTCGATCAGCTCTTTTTCCGGATCGATGATCTCATCGATCCAGTCGCAGCCTGTGACCAGCAGGGCCGCTAACACTATCAAAAACAATGGATATTTCATAGGCCACTCCTGCACTGCCGCCCGGCTTTCGCCGGCAGCGTTAAAATGAAAACTATTGAAATATAGCCGCCGGAGGGATGCAAGTCAATCAAATTATACGTAAACAACGGCACTCTGTTTCCCGTCGCGAACGGGCACCATACCAACACGGAGCGCAACACTATTATACGTAAACAGTACCACTCTGTTTCTTGCTTGTGATAAATGATAATCTTGCGTACTTTTTTACATGTCCGTAACAGAAAATAGCGAGGAAAAATGAAAAACCTCATCGCCTCTATTTTGTTCGCCC
>JAKQKF010000045.1 GCA_029560815.1 bacterium | reverse complement strand
TTGAGGTCCGGCGAGAAAGCGATCCAGATGTGGGCGCCGCTGTGCAGGACATGGCGGTGGAGCATGGCGTAGCGGCCGTTGATGCGCCGGGGAAAGAGCGCCGCGTCCTTGTTCTCGGGCAGCAGCACGCCACCCAGCCGGGCAAAGGTTTTAAAATCCTTCGTCCGGGCCAGCGAGACCAGGGGGCCGTCCTGGGAGTAGGCGGTATAGGTGAAGCAAAACTCGCCCAGTTCCTCCATCCAGGTGATGCGCGGATCCTCCACGCCCCAGAGCTCCTCGGGATAATGGTCCGCGTCGGGCGGGAAGGTGGGCTGGTGATCGATCCGCCAGCCGCTGATGCCGTCCTTGCTGCGCGCCACTGTCAGATGCGAGATGCCGCGCCGGTCCTCGATACGGATCAGGAGCAGGGTTTCACCGGCGACCAGCGCCGCCGCGGCATTGAAAACCGTATTGGCCTGATAAGGGAGGTCGGCGGTTACGATGATCGGATTTTGCGGATGCCGGGCGAACAGCTCGTGGAACCTGGGGTTTGTCATGATGATGCCTCATTTGTGGATGGTATTGTACGTAAAGTGAATCCGGAACATTAGCGGAAATGGATCCAGGGCGGCGCCACGCGCCCGTTGTACTGGCCCGGACGCAGCGCCAGCATGGGCGCCGGGTTCAATTCAATGGTTCCGAGCAGCATCGAGTCCACCTGCACGGGATAGCGTGAGCGCCACTCTTTCAGCAGGGGCTGCCAGTCGAACTGCCCGGCGACGGCGTTCTCCCTCTGCTCCTGCAGTGCGAGGCCGAGGTAGTGGTCGCGCCACATTCGCACCTCTTTCTGCACACCGGCCGCTCCGGCGCAGCCGCGCCGCGCGGCCTCGCCCGCCAGCAGGGCATCCCGGGCGATCAGACTGAATCCGCGCACAATGGCGCGCCGGCAAGCGGCCTCATCGGCCTGATCGACGCTGAAATTGTACTGCTGCCATTTTTCCAGCATCTGCCGCAGGCTGAGGGTGCCATCGCTCCACGTGACCAGCGGCGCCTCCAGCTCGCCCGCCAGCAGACGGCGCGCATCAGCGATCGATTCCGCCGCCAGTGGACCATCTTCAGGGAGCGACCGGCCGGGGTCCTTCTGCGAGTTTCCGCTTGCGCGGGCGAGGAATTCCGTTACCCGCCGCACCAGGTTTTTGTTGAATTCGAGTTTCTTCTCCGCCGCCAGCACAGCGACGAAGCGGTCGCTGATCGCCGCCTCTTTGCGGCCGTGCAGAATGCGGCGCGCCAGCTGCCGCTGCCGGGCCTTTTCGCTCTCCGTCGTGACCGGATGACTCGTGATCTCCTCCAGCACCATCACCATGCAAGCGCCTTCAACCGGGATGACCGGTGAGACCTGTCCCGGCTGCAGGGCATAGGCGGCCTCCTCAATGGCTGCTTCATTGAATCCCCAGCGGATCTCCCGCCGGTTGAGCGCGGTGTCCGCAGCGCTCCCGTAGAGGGATTGCAGCGCGGCGTTGAAAGCCGTCCCTTCAGCCAGCCGCTGACGATAGGCCTCAGCCAGGGCGGGGTCGTCGAAAACCAGATAACCAATCCGGCGCGTCTGCGCCTGATACTCCACGGCACAGTCGATCTCCGCCTCATCGATGCGCACCTGCTCCCGCACCTCCCGCCGGTAAAGCTCGCGCGCGGCCGCCATCTCTTTGATGAATCCGGTGAGCTGCCGGACCGCGGTCGCGGTATCCAATCCCGCCTCCTCCGCAGCCTGGGCCGCTATCTTTTCGTCGATGAGAAGGTCGAGCAGATAGCCCGCCCGGGCCGATTCCGGGCCCCGGAAGCGCACCTCCGGGCTGAACTCGGCGCGCTGGACGAACTCTTCCCCTGTGATGATCCTGCCGCCGGCACGGGCGAGGATGCGCTCATCCGGCGTTTTGGCACACATCAGAACGAGCATGGACAGCAGGATAGCTCTGTGAATCTTCAACAATTTTTCCTTTTTTCCAGTTTGCTATACTGCGACGGGCCGCTGTTCGTTTTACCTTTGCAGCACAAACGCCTTCCGGCTCCGGGATGAACGTAGCGGCTCAGCGCAGCAGCAGCACCTTGTGCACCAGCCTTTGACTCCCACCCTCGAGGACGATCAGGTAAACGCCGCCGCTGACGGCCGCCGCAGCATCGTCGCGGCCATCCCAGAGTGCATCGCCTCGCCCCGGACTCTGATTTACCGGCAATGCGCGCACTTTGCGGCCAAGAATATCATAAATTGTCAGGGTATATCCGGCCTTTTCGCCGCGGCCCCCCTCCGGCAGCCGCCAGCTGATCCGGGTGGCGGCGTTGAAGGGGTTGGGATGGTTTTCCAGCAGCATCATCTGCGGCAGCTGCGGCTCCGCATCGAAAGCCTCGATGCCGGTGGTCAGCTCGGCCGCAAAGACCAGGGGTGCGCCGGCGCCGTAGATCTGCTGGCCGAGCGAGCCCGATTTCTGCCAGCCCTCGCGCAGATCCTCGAGGGGAATATGGAAAGCGGGGACATTCCAGGAATCGTAGACCGTGGGCCCGGTGACCAGCGCCGCGGCGGGCAGCCAGGGCGGCAGGGTGTATTTCATCACCGCCGGCGTGAGGGCGATAAAGCCGTCCAGCAGCTGAAGCAGGCCCGCCGGCAGGTTGGCGGCCGCGAGCTGGCGGTATTCGCGCAGATAGCTCCAGCTCTGGTGCTGTTCCATCGGCGTGATCACGCCGGCCCCCGTCATGGGGCTCAAGCCGAAAAAGGTGCGGTATTCGGCAGCATAGCCGTAATCGCACTCCCAGAGCCAGGAGATCGCCATCAGGTTGGCAAAGGGCATGTAGCTCAACTCCAGCCAGCGGCTTTCGCCGGTGATCTGGAAGAGCCGGGCCATGGCGGCGCAGGTGGCGGCGGTTATGTGCGCTTCATAAATATAGTCGAACCCGTGGCCGGCGACGTGCTCCGCCGCCAGTTTGGCCTCCTGGAGATAGCTCTCGTCGCCGCTGAGCTGCCAGGCATCGAGCATGAGGTAGGCGTAACCGCCTGTGACATCGTACTCATGGCCGGAGATCGCCGAATCGTCGGTGTAGCGGAAAAAGACCGGGAAATCATAATTCACCGCCCGGGCGAAGCGCATCAGTTTGGGCAGGGAGAGAAAGAGCAGGGTGCGCGCGCTGCCGTCACCCATCCTGGCCAGCCGCGCCAGCCCGAGATGGATGTGGAGGGCGTACCAGCTGTCCCCTTCATACACCCCCGCATTGGGCGCGTCGTTGACCATGGTGTTGAGCCGCAGGTTGTAGAACTGCCAGAGATTCTCCGCGAGATGGTCATCGAGGGTGCTCACCTCGCCGTGCACCTGTTCGTAGCGGCGCAGCGCGACCAGCACGTCGAGCTGGGTGATCGCCTCGGCGTTGTCGAGGCGCGGCACGCCCACGTAGGAGCGGAGAAAGCGCTGGCCATTGACGGTCGAGAGACAGCGCTCGTCGTCCAGATCGGCCAGCATCCTGCCGGCGATCTCTTTCCAGTCGCTCTCTTCCGGGGCGGGTTTGTCGATACGGGCATAAATGGCCGCCAGCGAGGAGATGAACCTTTCCGCTCTGGCGCTCTCCGTAGCGGGCACACCGGAGGTCAGGTAGAGCCAGGCGTCGGTGATGACGGTCGGCTCGCTGCGCAGCGGCCGGTTCCCGCCCGGGCGCTCGAAGCCGAATCCTGTCGAGGTGAGCCGCACGCACTCTTGCGGGGCGGCGCGCTGCAGCGCAAAATAGTCGTTCAGCGCCGTAAAGTTCTGAAAATAGAGCAGACTGCCCTGGAGGGCCAGGGGATCATGGCCGCTGGTCAGGCCGGCGGCAAACGGCGCCTGCTGGACCCAGGAGAGGACATTGGAGCTGACGTTGTAGCCGCGCTGCCGGTCATAGAAGGAACACTCGGCCGCGCCATTCTGGATCGTGATCGCCTCAGCGCCGGAGAGGAGGCACTGCCAGCGGAAGAGGCCGGGATGGGCGGTGAAAGCGGTGATTATGACCTGTTGCTGCACACTGCCCCAATGGCCGTAAAGACTCGCCTGGATACATCCGCACTCGCCGTCGGCGGCTATCGTAATGCTGTCGATGAGCGCCGGGTCGAGCACGGCGAAGGGCAGGCCGTTGGCGATGGTATTGCGCACCACATACTGCCGGCTCCGGGAGGAGGTGAGCCACAAGGCAGAGCCGGTGCGGGCGCTGTCGTAGAGCGCTGTAAAATCGCCCGACTGAATTTCAAAGCTCCTTCGTCCGCTGCCGAGCAGGCGCACCGGCCCGGTATCCGGCGGGATGTACAACTGCGCGGAAAAGATCGAGTCGCCGTTGACGCCGTCGGGATCGCGGAGAGTGACGCGCAGATCCCAACTCTCGCCGCTGCTCAGGCCGGTGAGCAGCCGGCTGAAGCGTCCCGGCGAACGGGACATGGGTCCGTCCTGCTGCCAGGAGAGGGAGGAGGCGGGCTTGTGCTCGAGCAGCGCCGAATTGTCCGCATTGCCGTCGTCGCTGAAGGTCAGCTCCACCTGCACGCTGTTATCGCTCTGCAGCGCAGCATAGAGCTCCCCTGCCCGGCTTGATTTGGGGCTCAGTTCGATGTTGAGCAGGGTCTGGACCGCTTCGCCCTGGATGCCATCGGGATCGCTGATCCAGCCGCGGAGATGGTAGCGGCCGAATGCCAACCCCGTAAAGGTATAATCGTAGCCGCTGCCGATCTTGTCCATCCTCTGCCTGGCGCCCCACTGGGCATCGCCGGCGCGGGCGAGGGCGATCTCGGCCGAGCCGTCGCCGTCGGCATCGCCGCGGCAGGGCCAGTGGACGGTGATCGCCCCGGAGGCGGCCTCCGCGGTCATTGTCAGGGCGATGGTCTGCGGCGATTGGCTCGCCAGGCTCAGCCGGAGCCGGGGCCGCAGGGAATCGGCCGCGAATCGGGAGGAGGCGAAGTTGAGGATACCGGTCCGGGCCGAAACCGCCGGCTCGCGCAGCAGCAGGCCGAAATTGCTGTCCGGTTGGGCCACCCAGAACTGCGTCATTCCGGCCACGCGCCAGGCAAACCAGCGGCCGGCCGGCTCGGCGGGATCGATCGAAAGTTCGGTTTCGGGGAGCGCGGCGTGGTCATCGGGCACGCCGTTGGCGCCGGGCACCGACCAGGGGCTGTCGGGCAAGGCGGCATGAGACCAGCAGACCTCGCCGCCGGCGGCAAGGCGGCCGTCGTAGCCGCCGATATCCTCACCGCTCCCTTCGTTCCAGGGGCGGTTGAGCCGGTAAACCGCCAGGGTTTTGGCGGCGATCTGCGGCGTCCGCCGCAGGACCAGATAGAGCTCGATCCAGGCCGAGTCGATACGGCTCTCCGCCGGCAGGCTGCTCAAGTCAAAGCGGAGGAGCACATGCTTGGCGTCCGCTTCCCCGCCGTTGCCGGTGGCCTCCAGACCCTCTTCGGCTCCGGTGTTCCAGTCCGGCTTGTTGGCGAGGATGTGGGCGTCCTGGCAGCCGCTGTAGCCGCCGCGCCCCTGCTGCAGAGTCATCTCCTCCTGGGCGAGCAGCGGCAGGCCGATGAAGAGCGGCAGGAGCAGGATTTTACGTTTAAAGTGCATCTGCACGATTTTCATTCCGTTCCGATTATGGTTCAAGCCGCCGCAGGGAAACCTCGCCGTTTTCGGCATGCCAGGTCAGAATGACGGCATCCTGCGCAGCCCGAAAGGTGCGGTGCAAATCCTGTCCGGGCGGCCAGATTGCGTCGTTCCACTTTTCTGCAGAGCGCGCCGGCAGCCAGGCCGCCGCGTCCGGCGCCTTTTCGATCTCGATCAGGGTGTAAAGCGCCTCGATGGTCGACTCGGCGCCGGCGTTGCGGTTGACGCCTTTCCGGTCGATGCCGTCGCAGCCGCGTCCGGTGGCGGGGTCGTACAGCGGTTCGCCGGCCACATTATTGCCGGTCAGCCAGGAAGCGGCCAGTCCGGCCATCACGGCATATTCCGGATTACCGGTTGCGCGATGAAGCGCCAGGAGGCCGAGAGCAGCTGTCCGCACATCGTAGGCGATCTGTGAAAAAACGGCGGCCCTGCCGGCGGCGAAATCGTATTCGTGCAGCCACCCGCCGGCGAGCATCTTGCCAAGAAAGGCGCGGCCGCTGTACTCCGCCCGGCTCAGCAGCTCGGGGTCATCGAGCAGGGAGGAGATAGGGGCCAGGGCCTGGAGCTGGCCATTGCCCCAGCCGTGCCAGACGCCCGGCCAGGAGTAAAAGGCGCCCTCCATGCCGGCCTCTTCCGGACGCTGTGGAGCGGGCTGAATCCCGGGAGGCAAGACCAAGCCCGATGCGGAGGCCGGATGGGGCTCCCGGCCCGCCTGCATGGCGCAAATCCCCTCGGCCAGCCGTGCGGCATGCCGCTGCAGGGCTGGATCCGGCTCGACCGCGAGAAAGGCGGCGGCGCCGAGCAGAAACTCGGAGGTGGCGTCGGCCGCATACCGGTTGATCAGCCAGAGCGGCCAGGCCCTGCCGCCGATGGTTTCAAATTTTCCATAAGCCGGGGCGAATGCCTCCAGCTGGGGCAGGCAGCGCAGAAAGGCGGTGCGCAGCTCTGCTGCGAAAACAGGATCCTTTTCCTTGAAAAAGGCATACCCTTCGCCCAGCGCCCAGTAGCCGCGCGCCGCCCAAAAGCCGAATGAAGCGTAGCTGGTCGGCCCCTCCCGGTTGATGGTCAGGTCCTGGTGGACGAAATTGCAAAAAGTGCCATCCTCGTTCTGCAGGAGCAGGACGAAGCGGAGGAGGCTGCGGATGCGCGCGAGATGGCGAGCATCGCCGGCGCGCATGTAGACGACCGCGGCGCGGGCGACATCGTCGACGCAGGCGATGCCCTCACCGGCGGCGTCGGTCCAGCCGTACTGCGGGGCGTCGCTGTAGATGTGGACGATGGTGCAGGGCTGACCGGCGACGGTCACCTCTTCGCAGAGGTGGTCCAGATGCGCCAGATTCACCAGGCTGCGCGGCGATGAAGAACAGCCGATAGACAGCGCCGCCAGCATGAGCGCCATCAACAACCTCATTCGGGTTTGCCTCTTCATCCCTTGATCCCCGTGCTCGCCAGACTCTCGATAAAGTAGCGCTGGAAAAAGGCGTAGGCGATGATGACCGGCAGGGCGAGCAGGGTGGCGGCCGCGAGCTTGACCCCCAGCTGCGCCTCCGCCATGCCGCTCACAGCAAAAATGGTCACCATCTGCGGCATGGTCATGATCGACTGGTCGCGGATGACGATCAGCGGCCAGAGCACATCATTCCAGGTGTTCATGAAGGTGATGATCCCCACCGTGATCAGAACAGGCCTGGAGAGAGGCCAGATGATCCGGAAGAGGATCTGCAGGTCGTTGAGGCCGTCCATGCGCGCCGCATCGATGAGCGACTGGGGCACGGACTGAAAAAACTGCCGGAAGAGAAGGATGCCAAAGCCGCTCATCATGCCGGGCACGATCAGGGCCAGATAGGTGTCGGTCCAGTGCAGCTTGACCATGAGGATGTAGAGGGGGATCATGGTCAACTGAAAGGGGATCATCATGGTGAAGAGGATGACCATCACCATCAGCTCGCGGCCCCGGAAGCGCAGGCGGGAGAGGGCATAGCCCACCATCGATCCGAAGAAGAGGACGGATGCGGTGATGGATGTGGAGACGATCAGGCTGTTGAGCAAGGCGCGCAGGATGGGGATTTTGGCGAAGACCTGCTCGTAGCTGGACAGGGTGACGCGCGAGGGCAGGAGGCCGAAGCCGGGAATCTCCATTTCCGGCTTGAGGGTTGCCGACACCATCCAGAGAAAAGGATAGAGGAAGATGATCGCCCCCAGGATCAGGAGCAGATAAGCGAGTGCGCGTCTCATTCGAGGGCCTCCTGCTCGACCACCCTGCGCTGCACGAGCACAACCGCCAGGATGATAAAGGCGAAGAAGAAACCGAGGGTGGCGGCATAACCCATGCGGTTGAAATAAAAGGCCTGTTTGTAGATGTAAAGCATGGCCGAGAGGGTGCGGTTCATGGGGCCGCCGCCGGTCAGCACATAGGGCTCGACGAAGAGGCTGAAGCCGCCGATGGTGGAGAGGATCAGGACCATGAGCACGGCCGGATTGAGCATGGGCAGGGTGATATGGCGGAATTTTTGCCAGGCGGAGGCGCCGTCGATCCCGGCCGCTTCATAGAGCCAGGACGGAATATTCTGCAGGCCGGCGAGGAAAAGGATGACGTAGAGGCCGACATTTTTCCAGGTCGCCATCAGGGCCACCGAGGGCATGGCCCATTCAGGACTGGTCAGCCATGGAATTTTGGCCAGGCCGATGCGATTCAGCATGAGATTGAGGATGCCGTTCTCAAAGGAAAAAAGCTGCTGCCAGAGGAGGGAGATGACAATGCCCGATACGACGACAGGCATGAAATAGGCGGCGCGGAAAAAGCCGCGCGCGCGGATCTTTTCGTTCAGAAGCACAGCGAATAAAAGCGCCAGGCCAATCTGCAGGGGAATGTGGATGACGAGAAAATAGAGGGTGTTGAGGATCGCCTGCCAGAAGAGGTTGTCCTGGAAAAGCCGCACGAAATTGCCCAGTCCCACCCAGCGCATCGGGGTATAGATATCCCACTCGTGAAATACCAGCACCAGCGAAAAGATCAGAGGCCAGGCCATGAAAAAGGCGAAATAAACCCAGTAGGGCAGCGAGAGCAAAAGGCCGGTGCGGCCGCTGCTGTCTTTGATTCTGTTTTGCCCTTTTTTCAATACGCATCTCCCCCTGATGTGCCGGGGTTCTGGCAGCATACGGATGGCACAGTTCCGGTCTTCATATCACTTTCCGCATTCATCTTTTGTCCCCGGGTCCCCAATCAAGAGTGCGATGGTTTTCAACGCAGAATCTGCCGCGCGCGTTCAGCGGCGCGGTGCACCGCCTCCTCCGGGGTCCGCCGGCCGAGAACACAGCAGGCCTCGAACTCTTGCGAGATGGCATCAAAGACCTCTCGCAGCTCGGGGGCGTTGTCGACTCCCAGAGTCCGGGGGGCCTGCTCCGCAAAGTGGACCATCCTGGGGTTCGCTTTAAAATATGGCAGATAAAGCGAATCGGTCAAAAGATCCCGGCGGATCGGCAGCTGGCTGGCGGTCTGCAGGAGCGCCAGATCCTGCCGGCGCGAGACCAGAAATTTGACGAATTCCCAGGCCGCCCGGGGATTTTTACAGGTGGTAAAGATGGCGATGTTTTTGGGGTCGCCATAGGTTACGACCGGGCCCGATGCGCCGTCCGGCAGCGGAATCGGCGCATAGTCGAATTCAAATCCCTCCGGCTTGAACTTGTCGACGTGGGCGATGTTCCACGGGCCGGTGATGTGCGTGGCCACCTGACCTGACAGAAAGGTGTCACCCTGAAAGGTGGCCGTGGGAAAAATGGCCAGTTCGAAACAGCGGCGGAAGAAGCGGAAGACCTCGACCGCCGCCGCGTTTTCGAAAACTATCTGCCGGTTTTTCACCAGGGTCTGGCCGCCGGAGGCCGCCAGATAAAAGGTGTAAAAATCAAAGTAGCGGAGCCACCATTTAACGTTGATGTCGACGTAAAGCATCCACTGGTCAATCTGCCCGTCTCCGGTCACATCCCGCGTCAGGGCCTGACCGGCGCGGATGAATTCGGAGTAGGTGGCGGGAGGGTGCGCGAAACCGGCCTCGCGCAGGCGGCGGACATTGTATTCCATCATGATCGGATTGGTCTTCCAGGGCATCTGATAGATGCGGCCGTCGTCGTGCTGAAAGGCCTCTCTCTGTCCGGCCGGCAGGCGCGCTGCGGCCAGGGAATCGAAATCGGCGAAGGAATCCAGCGGCACGAGGGCTCCGGCGCGCACGAACTGCCCGACCGCGCCCGGCCAGATGTTCGAGCAGATATCCGGCGTGGTTTTGCCCACCACTGCGGCCAGCAGCACCTCTTCGGTCGATTGGCTCTCGGGGATCGGCTGCACGGTGACCGGCACGGCGGGATGCGCATCGTTCCACTCCGCGGCCGCCAGCGTGGCCAGTTCGATCTCCTGGGCGTTGGCCGCCGGCCAGTAGACCAGCCCCTCGTGCCCGGCGTTACCATGTGAACCGCCCCGGCATCCGCCCAGCAGCGCCGCGGCGCCGAGCACGGTCACACTCCACGCCAGGGGATGGCAGCGGATAATATTTTGAAAATGGCGGCCCATAACTTGTTTACTCCTGCCCCTGGTCGAAGCGGATCTCCACCTCTTCGCGGCTTTGTCTCAGCTTTGTCCGGAGGAGAATCTCGCACACGCGGCCGTGGTGCGTGACCGCCATCTCCCGGCCGGCGCCCGCCTCGCGCAGGGGTTCAGCTGGCGAAACCACAGCCAGCTCCACGTTTTGGCCGGCGAAGCCCCGCAGGCCGATGCGCAGGGACCTCTCGCGCTCATTGTAATGCACTGTTTCGATGGCGCAGTCGGCGGAGGCCAGGTAGGGGGTCAGCGGCAGGCCGCGCTCGAGCAAAAGTTTGCGGCGAGGTGATTCCGTCTCCGGAAAAGGCATCACCGCCGAGTGGAACGGCCGCCCGTCCGCTTCAATGCGTCTGAACCACGGGCCTTCGCCGCGCCAGACCACCCGCACTCCGCGGCCATGGAGCATCGCATCGCAGCGGATCTCCCGCCAGCCCTGCGGCAGTTGGGGAGTGAAATAGAGATTCCATTCATTTTCCCGCAGCCCGGCCAGCTGATAGAGGGCGTGCAGGAACCAGCCGCCGGCCCAGAGGAAGGTGGGCTTGTCGATCTCGCCGTAGCGCGGCGAGGCGGGATCGGCATTGCGGTACTCGAAGAATGCGGGTTGCCCGCGGGGTGAACGGCTTATACCCTCGAGCGTAAGATATTTTTGCAGGACCTCCCGGGCCGATTCGGGCTGGCCGGCGGCCAGATGCCCCAGGGCATACCAGACGATGCCATGCGGCCAGACGCCGCCGTTGAGGTAGAGGCCGGGGGCGCCGACCTGGCCGGGCAGGAATTCATAGAGTTCGTTGTATTGGTCAAAATCCATCGGCGCGGCGATGCGGATGCCGAGATGGCGGTCGAGCAGCTCAACCTCGGCGGTTTTCATCAGCCGGGCGGAGCGCTCGCCGTCCAGCATCTTCCAGGCGGCGGCTAGCAGCGAGCCGGCATAGTAGTGCCGGTCCACCGCACCGCCGGCAAGGCCGTTGAGCAGGAATCCGGCCTGCTCGTCCCACAGCTTTTCGCCGAGACGCCCCCGCATGCGGTCCGCCAGTTCAAGATTTTTCGCGAGCGGTTCTTCAGGCCAGCCCAGCACTCCGCCGATAAAGGTGTACTCCCGCAGGGCGCGGACCATGAGGATGGTGATGTAGGCGCGGGCGCCCCAGGAGTGGCCGATGTCCCACCAGTCGGGCTGCCAGGCGTACATCAGGTCGTCGCTGCCCCGGTTCTCCAGCATCATCCGCAGGCTCTTCTCCAGCATCGGCGCCAGCTGCCGTACAGTGGCGAAATCCCCGCTGTGGCGCAGGTAGGAGGCGGTCAGGAGGATGAACCAGAGGTGGTTCCAGTTGTCCGCAGAACAGAACTCGGTCTGGTAACCCGTGTCGCGCCAGTAGTAGGCATGGGGCAGGATCGAATCAGCCCTGGCCAGGCTGAGAAGATAGAGCAGGTCGCTTTTAACACGATCGCAGTCAAAAAAGACGGCGCCCAGGTCTGTCAGCAGGAGGTCGTGGGTGAAGAAAAAATTGTATTCAGCCGGACAGGGCATCGGCACGATCCGGCCGTCGAGATAGTGGCGGTTGGCAGCCATCACGGCGCGGGACCACTGCGCTGTCTGCAGCAGCCCGGTGTCGGGCACCTCCAGTAAAGGCCCGGCGGCTGCATACCGCTCCGCCTCCTTCTCATAGGCCGTCACCTCATCCTGCCATTCGCGGGCGGCCCGGGCGGCAACGGCCGCCGCTTCGCCCTGCCGGCAGGAGCCGAGCAGCAGAACGATCCGCCATTTCTCGCCCGGGCGGAGTCTTTTCTGATAGCTCAGAGAGAGCGATTCGAGAGTCAACCGGGCTGCGGGCAGCGCGCCGGCGTTGGCGACGAAGATCAGAGTCGAATCGGTCTCGGGGGCGTCAAAAGCGGCCGTGGCGAGTGGACAGCCGGAGAGGGGATCGGCAGGATCCTTCAGGGTGCATTCGACGCGCGCCGGCCGCACCCAGGCATAGCTCTGGCAGGTGCGCAGGACCCACTGCAGGCTCCCCTCGAGTTCAAAAAAGCGCGTACCGTCCCCGGCATTGGACAACTCAAACTCCAGTGCCATCACCGGGAGATTCCGGCAGAAGCGGTAGCTGAGTGTCCAGCTGTATTCGGGTTTGCGTTCCTTAAACTGGACGAAGAAGGGCGTATACCGGTAACTGCAGGGGGCGGTGCCGATGGAATCGGTCCGGCCGTCATGGCTCAGGGCCAGCCGCAGCGGGCGCGACTCGCCGCGCCGCCAGTAATCGGTGCTCAGGTCGATGCTGTTGGCGACGGGATAATAAAAGCTGATGCGGGCCGGCAGCGGCCGG
>JAKQKF010000272.1 GCA_029560815.1 bacterium | reverse complement strand
GGGCGACGACGGGCAGGCCGAACCGTTTAAAGCCGCCCATGGCGGCGCTGGCCGCCCCGGCGGTGCGCGGGTTGTTGCGCAGAATCATCAGGGCGATGAAGGCCATAAAAAGTATCATGATGATAAAACCGGACATGGTATACCTCCGCTTCAGTTTGGTAGAGGACCATTTATTTGATTAATAAAACTCGCCGCGACAAGGTGAGGCCGTCGGCCTGGAGTGAGACGATATAAACGCCTGTGGCCAATTCACCTGCCTGCCAGTGCACGGTATGCTCGCCCGCACTCCGGCGGCCCTGCTCCAGCAAAGCGATGCGGCGGCCGTCCACAGCATGCACGGCGAGCGCTGCCTCGCTCTCACGAGGCAGGCTATAGCGGATGGTGGTGCCGGCGTTGAAGGGATTGGGGTAGCTCTGTAAAAGCCCGAGGGAGTTCGGCTGTTTCTGCTCAAGGCGCTCAACCCCGACCCGGGTGGAAATCAGCAGATAGAGAAAATTGCGCTCAAAGCGGATGAGGCTGTCCATCATCGCCTGATCGGGTACGCCGTGCCCCATGTCGGGGATGCCGGCGAGGTCAGTGGTAATGCCGAGCCGCTGGGCGGTGCGGGTGATAGGCGCGCTGCCATGTATGACAAAGCCGAAATCGGGGGATTTGGCACTCCCGAATGGCACCAGGGGATCGGCCATGCCCTGAAAACTGGCGACAGCAGGTTCGCCGGCATCCATATAGAGGGTGTCGAGGATGGCGCCGCAGTAGTTGAGCACACCTTGCACCTCCGACGAGAAGCCCGGGCTGCCGCTGCGGCCCTCGGCATTGCCCCATTTGACTGTATCCACTCCTGCGGGGATTTCGTCGTCATCCAGATAGGCCGCCAGAAGCGCGGCCATGGAGCCGGCCGAAGCGCCGCCGAGGAAAATCCGCCGCGCATCGATGCGGTATTGGGCGGCATTGGCGCGCAGCCAGCGCACCGCCGCCCTGACATCCTGATTGGCCCGTAGACCCGCCTCGAAGGTGTAGGCGAAGGTGGGTTTCCAGATCCCGGTGCGGTAGTCGATGGTGATGGTGACATAGCCGCGACGGGCGAAGGTTTGGCACCACGGCTGCATTTCATTCCTCTGTCCGCCGCTCCAGCCGCCGCCGTGGATAAAGACGATCGCCGGCCGCAGCATCTCCACATCCCCAGTGGGCTGATAGAGATCGAGCCTGAGCTTTTCACTGGAACTGAAAATGCTCGGTGCCGAGCCGAACTGGATGGAGCTGGTCAGAGTGACCTCGGGAAAAATCTCATCATAGTAGCGCACCTGCGAGAAAGCCGGTACGGCAAGGGCGAGGAGTAGACAGAGAACCGTCAGCATCCCTGCAAAGCGGGTGAAATGCATGGTGTACGCACTCCTTTCGTATATCAGCCGGCGGCCCCGCCGGACTGGGTCACTTTTTTGTACGAGAGCACCCGCACCCAGAGAATGAAAACCAGGGGCAGGATGAGCCACTTGAGGTTGATCACCCCGACGGTGAGCGAGAAATTGAACAGACCGTGCACCACCACCGTAATGACGAAAGCGAGCAGGAGCCACTGAATCCGGTCCGGCCCCGTGGAGAACTTGGACTTGCCGACGAAATAGCCCATGATGCCGCCGAGCAGGGCGTGCAGGGGCATCGAAAAGACGGTGCGGCCGACGATGACGTACCAGCCGTTATCGGCAAAAAATTCGTAAAAATATTTAACATTCTCGATAAATGCGAAGCCCAGGCCGACCAGCACGCCGTAGAGGATGCCGTCGTACCATTCATCAAAATGGCGGGCGCGCCAGGTGCTGAGCAGCAGGAGGAGCATCTTGGCCAGCTCCTCCTTGAAGGCGGCGTTGTAAAAGGCGTCGATGAGGGCGTTGCGGTCCGGGCCGTGGACGAGCTTGATATCGGGCAGGATGATGATGATCACAACCAGCAGGGCGATGGAGGCCATGCCGGCCAGGAAGGCGCGGAGCAAGTAGTAAAAGGGCTCCTTGTTCTTGTCCAGGATGTAGAAAAAGACCGCGATGAAGAGGGCCGGGATGAACGAGCTGGCGACGAGAAGCATGGGGCGCATCCTCGATTATGGGCTGCAGGGCTGAATGTTCAAAATACGCAATGCGGAGGGGAAAAAGCAAGGGAAATATTGCCGGTGCACTCAAGTCCAGATCAGCTTCCTCCCCTCTGCTTCGCATCCAGTCTGCTCAGGGCCAGATCAGCCAGAGAAAGAAAGAGGTCAGCACCGGCACGGTGAGATTGTCCGTCCCGGCCGGCGAGAGGGCCTCTGCGAGGGTCGCCACGGCGGTGCCGAGCAGGGTCATGAGTAGCCGGTCGGCCAGGCCGATGACAGGGCTGAAGGGCGAGAGGGCCGATCCGGGCAGGAAGGACAGCGTCAGCCAGATCGCCACAAAGCTGAAGGCGGCCATGGCAGCGCTGCCGATGAAGCTGCGGTAATGGCCGAAAAACTGGTACTGTTTGCGGCCGTAGCGCTTGCCGATCAGGCCGGCAAAGGCGTCGCCCCAGGTCATCGCCATGATGCCCGCGATGCCGGCCGGGATGGGATCGATGGGTCCGGCCGGGCGCCAGAGCCACAGAAAGATGAGGGTGATGGAGATGGCAAAGTAGACGGTCCCGGGTGAGGATTTCTCGCTATCCATCTGGGAAAAGGTCTGGCGCTTGTAAAAGATGTAATTGAGCAGGATGAAAGTGGCGAACGGGATGATGCCCCAGCGCAGTTCATCGAAGAACCAGAGGATGCCCCAGACCCACATCCCGGCGCCGATATGGATGATCTTGCGGCTGAGATCCTGCGGCCAGCGCAGGCGTTTGCCCAGCGCCTCGACGATGGTCATGAGGGAAAAGGCGTACACGTAGCTGACGATCAAACCGATGATTTCGAGTCTGGACATGGGTCATACTCCCGCAGTCAGGGATGCGCGCAGCATATCCGGGGGTCCGGCCTTTTGCATATGTAACTCCCATTCGAGGCTGATTTATTGCAGGGCAGCGGAAATATTTTGCTCCGGCCGCCGGCGGGCTGATTGCGGAATAGAGAGCCACTGTTCTGCCGCCGATGAATTTGCATTCCGATCAGTGCGGCCCGGCAGAGCGGCCGGCCTGGGCCATCCCATCGCTAGGCCGCCGGTCCAAATTTCTTGCTTGAATTTATCCCCCCCGTTGTGCATATTCATTAATGGGGGGAGAACCTTAAAGGGCCCGCAGCGGGCCTGGAGGTTGATGTGAAATCCTGCATCATCAAGACCATACTGGCGCTGGCGCTTTTAGCCGGCGTCCTGCCCCTGTCCGCACAGATGATCGCCGAGATCACCGGACCGGTTGAGACCGAATTCGGCACCTATATCCCGCAGCCCTCGCAGATCGTGCCGGCGGCGGAATCCTACACGGTCGCCCCCGATCTCAGCAACGTCGTCAACGCCGGCGATTTCGGCTTTGACGCCGCCGAGCGCGGCCTCCTCGCGCGCAACCACTTTTTCGTCACCCCCAAACGCAGCGGCGACCACAGCGGCTACAAGGAGATGTACGACCTCTATAACGAGGCGCGCGAGCAGAATATCCCCATCTTTGTCACCACCGACGCCCTCCTCCACTCCTTCCACCTCATCTTCGACCATATGCTCATGGAGATCGAGGAGGCCCATTTTTACGGCGACCTCGACCGGTTGCTCAGCGGACTCCTCGAGATCGTCCAGTACCAGCTGTATCCCGCTGTGAACGAGGACTCGACCCGCGCCGCCATCCATCAGGCCATGGACTATCTCATCGTCGCCAAATGCATGCTCGATTCCACCTTCGATCCCAAAATCAACGGCGGCAGCTATATTCCCGAGTGCAGCCTCATCCGCAGCCACAGCGGGCCGGCCGACTCGCCCATCTTTCACTATGAGGAGGATTACACCCAGTACATCGTCCGCGGCCATTACACCCGCAGCGACTCCCTCGCCCGCTATTTCCGCGCCATGATGTGGCTCGGGCGCATGACCTTCGCCGCGGACCCAGATCCCCTCTTCGCGCCCCTCAACCACCGCGCCACCCTCAGCGCCCTCCTCCTGCTGCAGGCCATGGAGCGGCTCACCATCAACGGCGAGCCTGCCCTTACCGTTTGGGAGCGCATCTACGCCCCGACCGTCTTTTTCGTCGGCAAGTCGGACGACACCACCCCCCTCGCCTACCTGGAGCTGATCCGCCAGATCTATGGCGATGACTTTCGCAGCCTCGATGTCAACCAGCTCGGCGCCGAGCCCCGCTTCAGCTCCTTTCTGGCTGCGGCGATGGACTTGCCGGGACCCCTCATCGAGTATCCCGGCCAGCCCAAGGGCTTCCGCCTCATGGGACAGCGCTTCATCCCCGACAGCTACGTCCTCGACCAGCTCGTTTTCAACAACATCCCAGACCGCTTCATGCCCACCGGCCTCGACGTCATGGCCGTGCTCGGCTCCGGACGCGCCTACAGCCTTCTTAAAGAGCAGGGCGAGATGGCCAACGCAGCCTATAAACAGCGGCTCGACGAGCTGCGCACCGAGTTCAAGGCCTATCCGGCGGAAACCTGGGCGCAGAATCTCTACTGGAACTGGCTCTACAGCCTCATGCCCCTGCTCTGGGCCAAGGGGGCGGGCTATCCCCCTTTCATGCAGAACCCGGCCTGGGTCGACAAGGAGCTCTACGCCGCCCTCGGCTCCTGGGCGGAGCTGCGCCACGACACCATCCTCTACGCCAAACAGAGCGGCACTGAAAAGTCACTGCATGCGGCCAACCTGCTGCGGCAGGGCTATGTCGAGCCCAACCCCCATTTCTTCGGCCGCATCGCCGCCCTGGCGCGCTTTCTCATCACCGGACTGGAGCAGCGCGGGCTGCTCACCGCTAAATTTGCCCTCCACCTCGGCGATTTCGAAGAGCTGGCCCTGGAGCTGAAAACGATCGCGGAGAAGGAACTGCTCGAGCGGCCCCTCAGCAGCGAGGAGTACCAGACCATCCTGCGGTTCGGACTCGCTCTGCAGAGGCTGGCCGAATTCTCCGACCAGCCCGGTATCTCCGGCCCCTCGCCCTTCAGCGAGGAGGTCATGCCGGTCATCGCCGATGTCCACAGCGATTTCAACTCCATGACCTGCCTGGAGGAGGGGGTCGGCTATCCCTTCACCCTCTACGTCATCTGCCGGATCGAGGGGGAACTGGTGGTGACGCGCGGGGCGGGCTATTCCTGGTACGAATTCGTCCACCCGATGTCGGACCGCCTCACCGACGAGGCCTGGCGGGCGATGCTGCAAAAGGGAACCGAGCCGGACCCGCCGGCGTGGAGCGGCTCCTTCCTCCTCGGCGGCTGGAGCAACCCCAATCCCGGTTTTTACCTCTCCAATAAATCAGGCGTCAACGCCCTTGTCGTCCGCCTCGCCGCTGAGAGCCTGGCCCCCGGCGATGGGCAAAGCATGATCATCTCCACCACCGGCGCGCTCTTTACCGCAGCGCCGGCCGTGACCCTGATCGATCCCCGGGGCGGACAGCGCGAACTCGGCGGCGCGATCCCCGTGGAAGGAGGCTGGCAGCTCGCCATCCCGACGGCGGGGCTGCCCTCCGGCCGCTGCTATCTCGCCGTCGAGGGCACGGTCAAGGATTTTGACGGCAGCGCGATCCCCCTCAGCTGCCGCACCGGCTTTATCGTCACGGGCGGAACCGCCGTCGAGTGCCCGCAGGC
>JAKQKF010000232.1 GCA_029560815.1 bacterium | reverse complement strand
GGGATGGTATAGTCGATGTGCCCCGCTGTATGGCCGAGCAGGGCCGGCCAGAACTGCTGCAGGGTACCCATGGTCAGGTAGCCGAGGGTGATAAGCACAAAGGCGAACACCAGAGAACGCTTGAAACCGAAGCGGTCGGCGAGGGTGCCGCTGAGGATAGGCAGAAAGTAGACCAGCCCCCAGAGCAGCGTCCCGTTGAGGAAGGTGGCCTTGGTCGGGGCCATGCCCAGGGTCTCATTGAGATAGATGACGACGAACGAAGCGATGGCGTAATAGGCCCCGCGCTCGAAGAGTTCGATGGTGTTTGCCGTCCAGAAGGTCTGCGGGAATTTGGTCTTCATAGGGCTCCTGAGTTAGGGGATGACCTGCCATTGATTAAAAATCTCGTCCACCAGGGGCTTTAACAAGCTTCTTCCCCGGCCGGGCTTGCGCCCAGCCCGGTGATGCTGTTGCCCAGGGTGACGACCACATCCCCATCCTGCGGGAGCAGCTCCTGCCCGT
Organism: bacterium; assembly: GCA_029560815.1. The sequence continues at coordinate 5,880 of JAKQKF010000232.1, read as the reverse complement.
TGAGGAGGGTCGCGCCGAGCAGGAGGAACAGCGAAATCAGCATGTTACTGCAGCGCATCTTTACTCTCTTTACTTGTCCGGAGCTGTGCCAGGCTGTTGTGGTGCGGTCACTGCGTGGCCGCCGGTACGATGCCGGAGGCCCGTCGCAGTGGAGTGAAAGATAGGAATTTTTTTGCAAGGGGGCAAATCTTTTATGCGGCGGCTCCAGGGTCAGGTGCGCAGCTGATGCAGCACCAGGCGCAACTGATCCAGATGGGCCTCTTCCTCGACGATGGTCTCCTGCACGACCGCGAGATCGCGGGGATCGATCTCTTTGACCAGCTGGCGCAGCAGGTTGAGGGTCGCCTCTTCGGTCTCCATGGCGAACTCGACTGCGGCGAGGTCATCGAGGCTGGCAGCGGTGTCAATGGCGTCCTGCTCATCCGTGAACATCTTGTTCTGCCAGAGCTGCTCGAGGTAGGCTTCGTACTCGCCGGCATAGCTCTCCGCCGATGGCGGCTGTTCCAGGCTCTCGGCCAGCTGGGCAAAACGTTCTTCATGCGCTCTTTCCTGCCGGGCAATTGCAGCGGCGGCGGTGCGCAGCGCCGCGCTTTCGGCACTCTGGGCAAGGGACTCATAAAAGAGAGCGCCATTGCGCTCCTCGGTCACGTTCATCGCGACGATTTCATGGGCAAGAAAAAGGTTGGCCATCTCTTCTCTCCTAAGTTAGAGCCGGCACTATAGTCCGCGCAGGCCTAAAGCGTACAATTTGCCCGCCACTTCAAATGCAGAAAAGGGCGTCGACAGGAGCAGGATATTCTTTTCCCGCGCTTTGGCCAGAACGGTCTCGTCCGGTTCGAGGCCGTCGGGCAGGACCACAGCGGCCAGGCTCTTGAAAAAACAGATGGCGATGACATTCATGTGGGTCTGGTTGGTGATCCAGACCGACCCCTTGACAGCCTTGGCCATCACGTCGCTAAGGATGTCTGAGATATAGGCGCTGCTCACCTCGACCGGCAGTTCGGGATCACCGCTGAGCACCTTCAGGTCCATCGTTTCAATCATCTGGCGCAGTTGCATGGTCCTCTTCCTTCTGCAAGGAGTGTCCATTGACAGGCGATTTCACTGGCCGGAGCGGACCGGCAGGATGACGCGAAAGGTGGAGCCTTTGTCGATTTCGCTCTCGACCGTGATCTGGCCGTGATGGTCATCAATGATGCGGCGGCAGATGGCCAGCCCCAGGCCGGTGCCGGAGATCTTGTGCGCCAGGGCGTTACGGGCGCGGAAGAATTCGCCAAAGACCTTTTGCATCTCCTCTTTGGAAATGCCGATGCCGGTGTCGCTGACCGCCACCTCGATATGGCCGTTGCGCTTGCGGCCTGTCACCCTGACCTCGCCTTTTTCCGGCGTGTACTTGATGGCGTTGCTGACCAGATTGGCGAAGAGGCGCGCCAGGTCATCGCGGTTGCCCACCACCTCGGGCAGGTTATCGACCCCTTCCATGCTGATCGAGAGCGACTTGGCCGCGGCTTCGTTCTGGTAGAACTGCAGGGTCTCCTCAAGAATGGGCGCCAGCTGGAGCGGCTCTTTCACCTTGGCGACGCCGCGGCGCTCGGCGCGCGACATGTCGAGCAGGTCGTTGATCAACATCAGCAAGCTGTCGGCCTTGTCGCGCGAGCGCTGGATGATCTCCCGCTCCTTCTCCGGCTTGCCGGTGGTGAGTCCATCGATGATGAGATTGAGATAGCCGGCGATTGCCGCCACCGGCGACTTGAGTTCATGGCTGACGAGGCTGACGAAATCGCTCTTGAGCTGATCGAGTTTTTTGTCTTCGGTTATATCGACCAGGACCGTCACGCTGCCCCAGACCTCGCCTTTGTCGTCGTGCAGGGGGGCAGTATTCGACTGGAGAAAGCGCTCTCCAGCGACAGCGAACTCGGTGCTGGTGACGGTGGCCGTCCGGGCAACAGTCTCCAGCTCTCCGGCGATAAGTTTTTCCAGTTCCGGATTACCGAGCAGCCCCTCGACCGTGGAGCCGACGACATTCTCCGGCGGCAGATTGAGCAGCTTCTGGGCCGCCGGATTCATCAGCACGATCTGTCCGGCGCGGTTGGTGGCGATCAAACCCTCACTCATGCAGTTGATCAGCGTCATCGTGCGCGATTTTTCATTCGACAATTCGAGCAGATTGCGATCGCGCTCCCGGCGCAGGTTCTCCGCTTCGAGGAGCAGCCAGCGCTTCTCCAGGCCGCGGCGGATCTTGGTGCGCAGCTCTTCCGGAGAGAAGGGCTTGGGCAGATAATCATAGGCCCCTCTGCGCATCGCATCCACTGCCGTTTCGATAGTGGCAAAACCGGTGATGATGATGGTGATGATCTGCTCGTCATAAGCCTGGACCTTTTCAAGCACCTCCAGTCCGCCCATCTCCGGCATCATCAGATCGACCAGGATCATATCATATCTGTTTTTCTGTACCATCTCCCAGCCGATGCGTCCATTCTCCGCCAGGTCGACGCTGAAACCGGGACTTTGCAGGATGCGCTGGCAGCCGATGCGGATGATCTCCTCGTCGTCCACCACTAGGATCCTCGCCTCACGGCTTTGCATCATGCGGAGTGCCTTTCCCGGTCAGTTTTTCGATCCTCGCTACCAGCTCGGCGGGTTTGAGCGGCTTGGCGGCGAAATCATCCACTTTCATCCACTCCCGATCTTCACTGAATTGAAAGCTGAAGCCGGTCTTTTCCTGGGCCGAAGTCAGCATGAGGATGGGAAGATCCCGCAGCCGTTCATCACTGCGTACGGCGTACGTGAGAGTAAAGCCCGAGTCGCGCTCCTCCATCATCAGATCGATGATCAAAAGATCGTAGGACTCCTCCTCGAGCCGCTGCAGGGCGATGGCGACGGTATCGGCTTCATCGACTATGTAATCGGCCGCCTCAAGGATCATGCGGTTGATGTCGACAAAGTCGGGGTCGTCATCGACCAGGAGTATGCGTTTTTTCTTTTCCATGTAGAGGGTCCAGGTTAGTTTTATTTTTTCAGGCCGATGCCCTTGTCGTCGGCCGGCCTGGGCAGTGCCGGGCGGGCCGCAGCGATCAGGGCTTTGACCTTCGCCAGCAGCACCTCGGGCTTGATCGGTTTTTCGACAAATTCGTCGACGGGCAGATATTCGCCATCCTCGGTGGAGAAACGGAAATCACTGTGCTGGTGGATCGCCGTGATCATAAGGATGGGAATATGCCGGGTCGCCTCATCGCGCCTGACCTTGTAGGCGAAATGAAAGCCCTCCGTACCGGTTGGCATCATGACATCGAGGCAGATGAGGTCCGGCTTCCAGCTCAGGATCTTCTCCCAGGCGCTCTCGGGGTCCTTCGCCTCCTCGACGTAGTAGCCGTCGCTTTCGAGTATGGTGCGGTTGATGATGTTGAAATCGGGATCATCATCGACCAGCAATATTTTTCCCTGTTCGGCCATGCTGCTTCTCCTCATACGCTATTCCTTTTCGATTCCTGCCAGCTCGATATCGGTCATGACCATCTTCTCCGCCTCCGGCAGAACGATCGTGAATTCACTGCCTTCACCCGGTGTGCTTTTGACCAGAATCTCGCCATGATGGCGCTGGATAATCCCGTAGGCGATGGAGAGTCCGAGCCCGGTGCCGACCCCGCGCGGTTTGGTCGTGAAAAAGGGTTCAAAGATCCTGGCCAGAAGCTCCGGGCTCATCCCCTTGCCTGTATCACGGATGGTCAGCATGACCTGCTGTTTGGCCGGGTCCGACGTGGTCGTGATGGTCAGCGTCCCCTTTTCGTGCATCGCCTCGACGGCGTTGAGGATGATATTGAGCAGAACCTGCTGGATCTGGCCGATATCGACAAAGACCTTGGGCAGGCCCGGGAGGTAATTCTGCTCCACCTTGATATTGTGAAAGAGGGCCTGCTGAGTCACCAGGGCAAGAGTGCCGGCCAGGATCTGGTTGAGATCGGCAATAGCCGCCTCGATGCGCGTCTGACGCGAAAAATCGAGCAGGCCGCGTACGATCTTTTTGCAGCGTTCGGTCTCCGCCCTGATCAGTTCGAGATCTTCTCTATCCTGCGCCCCGTTGGCGGCTTTCTCCAGCAGCAGGCTGGTGTAGATGAGAATGCCGCCGAGCGGATTGTTGAGCTCGTGCGCCACACCGGCGGCGAGTTCGCCGACGGAGGCCATCTTTTCCGACTGCAGCAGCTGCGCCTGGGTTCGCCGCAGGGTTTCGATCGACCTTTTCAGCTCCACGTTGGAGGCGGTCAGCTCACCCTCGGTCTTTTGCAGCTGGTCGATCAGGTAGGGCAGACACATCTCCGCCTCAGCAATGCCCTGATAGACCGCAATAGCCTTCTCGCGGCAGGTCGGATAGCCGCAGGCGCCGCAGTTAAGTTCGTCCTCCGGCGTTTTCTTGCCGGTGATGGCGAGGATCTCCGCCAGCTTTTCATCCGAGGGCAGGGGCAGCGAGATCTCCTCGCGGGTGAATTCACGGCTGAGATCGACGGGCTTGATCTTCTCCATCCAGCGGCTGCGTTCCTGAAAAGAAGTGTTCTCATCGCTGTGGTGGAGAAAATGGATCACCTTGTCCTTGCGGACAAAGCCGGAAAGATCGTTGTCCATCTGCGGACCATTGATGCAGCCTTCGCAGAAGAGGAGGTCGAGGAAACGGGCCTCGATGTTGCCCTCGCTCACCTTGTGCAGGGCGTCGAGGATCCGGTCCCGCCCCTCGGTGACGATCACCTTGTTCTGCAGGGTGCCGCCCGGGATGCGGGCCGTATCGAGCAGTCCGCCCGAAACGGCAAAAGCCCGGCCGATGCCCGCTTCAGGCCCATCGGGGGCCCGGTCCGGCAGCCGCACGAGTTCGATCTTTTCGCTGCGGAAGAGGGCCGTCAGCTCTTCGAAGGTGAGCACCTCGTCGATGAGGCCGCCGGTCTTGGGATCATCCATCTCCCTCTTTTTGGCGATGCAGGGTCCGATGAAGACCATACGGGCTTTCGGGTGCCACTGCGATCTGATCAGCCGCGCCAGAGCGATCATCGGCGAGACCACCGGCGCCAGGATCAGCAGAAGCTCGGGGTAATATTTTTCGATGAAATTGACGATCGCAGGGCAGGGCGAGGTGACGATGATCGGCATGATGTCGGCCTCTTTGAGCCGGGCATATTCAGCCCCGACCAGATCCGCACCCAGGGCCACCTCGTAGACCCTGGCAAAGCCGAGCCTGTGCAGCCCCTCCACCACCTGCAGCGGGCGCACGCCGGTGAAAGCCGCGGGAAATGAGGGCGCCAGCAGGGCGATGGTCTCCTCCTCGCCGGAGAGCAGCTCGCGGGTATGCACGATTCCATCACGGATGTGCTTCGCGTGCTGAGGGCATACGCGCACACAGTAACCGCAGGTGATGCAGCGCTCTGCCATCACCTTGGCCTGTCCGTTCTCGACGCGGATGGCCTTCGCAGGGCAGCGGCGGACGCAGAGATAGCAGCGCTTGCAGCGGTTCTCTATGGTGGTTACAATGGGATCCATCGGTCGCCCATGCTTGCGTTGGCTGAAACCTGACCCGCCCCGCTCGGAACGCTTCGGGAGGGGGCCCGGGATCCTGCTGACCGCAATTCTCTCCGGGTAAAATAGCGAAAAAGAACAAGTAAAGCAAATTTATTTGCGCAGCTCCAGCATGGGAGGATTGAGATCCAGAGTGTCCGGCAGATCGCTGATCGACTTTTTGGCCACCTTTTTGGGCGCCAGTCCCAGGGCGACGGCCACACCGTAGAGGATCGCCTCCGGCCGTGGCGGGCAGCCCGAAACGTAGAAATTCACCGGGATGACCTTGTCCACCCCGCCGTACATGTTATAGCTGTCATAGAATACATCCCCGCCGCAGGCGCA
>JAKQKF010000218.1 GCA_029560815.1 bacterium | reverse complement strand
CCCAGTTCCTCATCGCCGGCAACGCCCGCCTGGTCAGCCAATCCCTCGGCACTTCGAACCTGGCCGGCGGCCTGACCCAAAACGACGCCGTCAAACTGGTCTTCGACGCCGGGGTCAAATACTATACCGGCATCAGGAGCTTCCGCTTCGGCATGGCCATCCGCAACTTTTCATCCAATCTCAAACGCGAGGAGATCAACGAGCAGCTGCCCCTCACCTTTACCATGGGCGCGGCCCTCGACCTCCTGGACCTGGTCACCGACGAGGAGGCCGGGCCGCACGCGCTCACTCTCTCGGTCGATTTCGTCCATCCGAATAACTATTCCGAACGGGTCAACGCCGGCATGGAGTACCTCTTCATGGAGCGGGTGGCTGTGCGCGCGGGCTATCAGGGCAATAACGACATCACCTCGTGGTCGGCCGGATTCGGCTTGCATACCCCGGTCGGGGGCAATGATATCTATATCGATTACTCCTATTCCTTCATCGATACCTTTGACAGCGTCAACCGCTTCGCGCTGGGAGTGGGATTCTGAGATCTCTGCTCACCCTGCTGCTCGGCTTGCTGGCCGCAGGCGGCCTGGCGCAGGGTACATATACCAATCCGATCCTCCACGCCGATTACTCCGATCCGGATCTGATCCGCGTGGGCGGCGATTTCTATATGATCTCCTCCAGCTTTAACCATGTACCAGGGCTGCCGGTGCTCCATTCGCGCGACCTGATCCACTGGGAGCTGATCGGCCACGCCCTGCCGCGCCTGCCCGCGCCTCTATATGACCGGCCGCAGCATGGCAGGGGGGTGTGGGCGCCGGGCATCCGCTATCATGCGGGAGAGTTCTGGATCTATTACGGCGACCCCGATCTCGGGCTCTTCATGGTCAAAGCGAAGGATCCGGCCGGCCCCTGGACGCCGCCCCTGCTGGTGCGGGAGGCGAAGGGCTGGATCGATCCCTGCCCGCTCTGGGACAACGACGGCCGGGCGTATCTGGTCCACGCCTGGGCCAAAAGCCGCGTCGGCTTTAACTCGATCCTGACCGTGCACCGGATGAGCCCGGACGGGACCCGCATCCTCGATGAGGGGGTGACCGTATTCGACGGCCACGAGAGTCATCCAACCATCGAGGGGCCCAAATTCTACAAACGGGAGGGGTGGTACTATATTTTCGCCCCGGCCGGCGGAGTTAAAACGGGCTGGCAGACCGTGCTGCGCTCTGCCTCCGTTTATGGTCCCTATGAGGCCAGGATTGTCCTCGCGCAGGGGAGCACCGGCGTTAACGGCCCGCACCAGGGCGGCTGGGTGGAGACCCCCGCCGGGGAGTCCTGGTTCATCCATTTCCAGGACCGCGGGGCCTGGGGCCGCATACTCCATCTCCAGCCTGTGCGTTGGCAGGAAGGGTGGCCGCTGATGGGCGTGGACCCGGACGGCGACGGCATTGGCGAGCCGGTGCTGAGGCACCCGGCACCCGCCCTGCCGCCCTTTGCGGCGTCGATCCCCGCTTCCGACGAGTTTGCCGGCCCGGCGATGGGCCTGCAGTGGCAGTGGCAGGCCAATATCGACAGCGCCTGGTACAGCCTGACAGAGGCGCCGGGATTTCTCCGGCTTTACGCGCTGCCGGCGCCGGACAGCACCGGCAGCCTGTGGGCGCTGCCCAACCTTGCGGCGCAGAAA
>JAKQKF010000202.1 GCA_029560815.1 bacterium | reverse complement strand
GTGTTGATGGCATTCCAGTAGAGCATGCGGTGGTTGATCATCGCCCCCTTGGAGAGCCCGGTGGTGCCGGCGGTATAGAGGATCATCACCAGATCTTCCTCAACGTTGCGGCGGTCGGGCCCAAACGAGTCCGCCTGATGGGGCCCGGTAAGAAAAGGGGTGATGGACTCGAAAACCATCCGGCGCGGAATGGCGGCCAGAGTCTGGAGCTTTTCCACCATTTCCGCATACTCGCGCTCGTAGAGAAAGAGCTGCGGCTCGGCGTCGTGAATGAGGGTGTCGAGCTCGCGCGGCATGAGGCGGAAATTGAGGGGCACCAGGACGAGCCCCGACTTGGCGCAGGCGAAGAAGAGAAAAACATACTCGGCGCGGTTCTTGGAGTAAACCGCGATCCGGTCGCCCCGCTTGAGCCGCAGCTCCTCGAGCAGGTAGCGGGCCAGGGCGTTGACTCGCCGGTTCATCTCCGCATAGTTCCACTCGATGGCGCGGCCGTGTTCGCGCAGAGCCAGCCGCTTCGGGGTATACTGGCCCCACCGTTTCAGCCAGTCGGTTTCAAAGGCGATCATACTTTCTTCTCCCTGAAGAGCAGGTAGAGGATCAGGCCGGAGAGCGTCGCCGCGGTGATGGCCACCGCTGCGGCGACGGCGGGATTCTCACCGCTGGAGCGGGTGAAGGGGACGGCGATCTTGTTGTAGTACATGACGAAATGGGTGGCCGCGGCGATCACTGCGGCGGCCGCCGGGGCGATCAGGGGCACGTTCCGGAGAAACATGCCGAAAAAGATCGGTATGAAAGCTGCGGCGAAATAGCCGTATACCCCGGCCTGGCCGAACATGGCCACGCTCAGTTTGGGATGGTAGATCTGCTGCGCCGAGAGCAGGATCGCCACTGCGGCCAGGACCAGGATCACTACCTTGTTGATGCGGATTTCGCTGCGGGCACGGCGCTCTTCATCGGCGGGGAGGAATCTGCCGAAGAGCGGGCGGATGATATCGGCGGTGATGGTGGTCGAAACCGACTGGATCAGCCCCTCGATGGTCGAGATGCCGGCGGAGATCAGACCCATCACCACGAGCAGGCCGACGAAGACCGGGAACTCTTTCACCACATAGGCGGACATGACCTGATCAACCTTAAGGGCGGCGCCATTGACCATCAGATCGGGGAAGGCCAGACGGGCATAGAGGCCGGCAAAGACCACAAAGAAGAAGATCAGCTCGGTGATCACCCCGAAGGTCAGGTAGCGGTTGACATCCCGGTCATTCTTGAGCAGCAGTGACTTGGTGATGATATGCGGCTGGCAGACGATAGCGATGCCGACGATGATCTGGGCGACGTAGATCTCGAAAAAGTCGCGGAAGAGAAAACTGGCGGGATTGGTCCCCTGCGCGAGTTTGGGGTCGATGGCGGCGAGCTTGTCGAGAAAGCCGTGCACACCCTTGCTGAAATGCTCGTAGCCCGACCCGAGCAGGATAAAGGCGACCACCAGCATGAGCAGGGCCTGGACAGTGTTGGTGTAGACCATCGAATTGGCGCCGCCAAAAGCCATATAGCCGAAGACGAAGAGCACCACCGCGATCAGTATGGCGAGTTCGGAAAGATTGAGGGCTTTGGAGAGAACCTGCACCAGACCGACCAGAATGAGGACGATGAAGGTGATCAGCAGCAGGGAGAGAAAGGCGAAAAAGAGGGCAAAGCCCTTGCTCTGGTAGCGGGTCCCCATCCACTGGGCCATGGTCAGGGCTTTCACCGACTGGCCGTGCTTGCGGAAGCCCTTGGTGAGGACGACCAGCGAGATCATCGCCGCCGCCGGCAGGACCAGGGCGTAGGAGATGACGGCGCTGATGCCGTAATAGGCGATGAGACCGGGATTGATGATGAATGTTGCAGCGCTGGTCATCGAGGCGGCCAG
>JAKQKF010000189.1 GCA_029560815.1 bacterium | reverse complement strand
CCCTCCACCAAAAAATGGTGCTCGTGATGCCAGAGCTTGTAGGGCCCGACGCGCTGCTCATCGACAAAAAAACGTTTCTCGGATACGTGGGTGATTTCGGTCAACCATTTCGACCAGATCCCTTTCATGAAGCTGACCCGGTATTCAATGACCTGCTCCTCGTACATCGATCCGGCGGGCTCGCCGATGATGCGGAAGGAGAGCTCATCCGGGGTGAGGGCATTGAGATTGCGGGGGGTGGAAAAAAAGTCCCAGACCTCCTCCAGGGAGGCGCTGACGACCTGTTCGCGATAAAGGTAATGGATCATAAAGCCTCACGGGTTTTAGGCAGTGATTTCTTTGCTGCAGTAACACCCGCCGGCGGGATCTCATTCCCGGAGATTCAGCGCAGTCATGTGAAGGTTCGGGATTTCACAGGGGAAAACCGGATGCCTCATCAATCCATGTAGTATGATATGGTTACAATAATTATGAGGCAACGAATTCCTGATCAGTCCTCCACCTTTTTCAAGCCAGTACAAATTCACACTTTGGTGCTGTTCCTCTTGACTTTGACCAATAACTTGCTAAATTAGACATCAAGCAACTTGGTGACGGGTTTCCGGGGCCTTCCAAATATCCTCTCCGATTCACCATAGCGATCCCATTGAAACTTCTTGCGCAGAAAGTGAATTTCTCCAGGCAAAGGCTCGCTCATGGATGTCTTTAACTTTCGCAAACAGCTGATCCGGGATTACCGCGATTACGTTGAGAGTTTCATTCAGATCAACGATCCGCGCATCCACTCCTATGTCCATGAAATCCTCGATAACGGCGAACTCTGGCCCGAAGCCCTGATCCAGCTCAATCCTGCCTTTGAACCCGGCGCCTGGATCGATGAGCTTGCAAACCAGGGTATCCTCCACCCCCTATGCAAAACCATTTTCCGCCGCAAGAGCGATCCGCAGGATTTGGGCCAGCCTTTGCGCCTGCACCGTCATCAAACCGATGCCATCCATACGGCCCAGACCGGCCTCTCTTATGTCCTCACCACCGGCACCGGTTCGGGCAAGAGTCTGGCTTATATCATCCCCATCGTCAATGCGGTTTTGCAAAACGGCCCGGGTAAGGGCATCAAGGCAATCATCATCTACCCGATGAACGCCCTCGCCAACAGCCAGTATGGCGAACTGGAGAAATTCATCCACTATGGCTTCCCCAGCGATCGCTATCCCCTCCGTTTCGCCAAATATACCGGGCAGGAAAAGGAAGAGCAGCGCAAGGCCATCATCCAGAATCCTCCCGATATCCTGCTCACCAATTATGTGATGCTCGAGCTGATCCTTACCCGCCCCGAAGAGCGCGAACTCGTACGCTCGGCCCGAAATCTGCAGTTTCTCGTTCTCGATGAACTCCACTCCTACCGCGGCCGCCAGGGCGCCGATGTCAGCCTGCTCGTCCGGCGTGTTCGCGAAAGCCTGGCCGCTTACCAGATGCAGTGCATCGGAACTTCGGCCACCCTTGCCGGTGCGGGTACCTTTCAGGAACAGCGGCAGGAAGTCGCCCGGGTCGCCAGTCAGCTCTTTGGCACTGAGGTCAGGCCGGAAGATGTCATCGGCGAAACTCTAAAAAGATTGACGCCGGAGATCGATTTCAGGCAGGATCCGGCGCGAAGCGCCCTGATCCAACAAGTGGAAACCCAAGCCGCCCTCCCGGCAGAAGGCGCCGGGTTTATCCAGCAGCCAATTGTCTCCTGGCTCGAATCCTGCTTCGGAGTGACCACCGACCCGGAGAGCGGCCGGCTGCTCCGTGCTCAGCCCTGTGCCATCGGCGGGAAGGAGGGTGCCGCTCAAAGCCTGGCGCAGCTGACCGGCGCCCCGGCCGATCACTGTGTCAACATCATCCGTGAAGCCTTGCTGGCGGGCAACCGCAGCACGCCCCTGCCGGGCAGCTCCACCCCTCCCTTCGTTTTCCGCCTCCACCAGTTCATCAGCCGTGGCGACACAGTCTACGCCTCGCTCGAACCCGAACAGGAGCGCAAGATCACCCTCTACGGCCAGCAGTTCGTGCCCGGAGACCGTGCAAAAATCCTGCTGCCCCTCGCCTTTTGCCGCGAATGCGGCCAGGAATATTTTACAGTCTTTCTTGCCAAAACCAACGAGGGCCCTGTCGTCACGCCGCGCGGGTTAAACGACCAGCCCCTTGACGAAGATCAGCAGGCGGGATTCCTCTATTACAGCACGGAGAATCCCTGGAGCGAAGGCCGGGAGGATCTGCTCGCGCGCGTACCGGAAGAGTGGCTGGAGATGCGCAGCGGCGTGCCGGAGGTGCGCAAGGATCGCAGCCCGAAACTCCCTCTGCGTCTGCCACTGAACAGCAGGGGTCAATATGACGAGCAGGGGATGGTCTTTTACTTTATCCAGCGCCCCTTTTCCTTCTGCCTCCATTGCGGGGTGGCCTATGGCAGCCGCCAGAAAAGCGAATTTGCCAAGCTGACCACCCTCTCCTCGGAAGGCCGTAGCACCGCTACCACCATCCTGAGTATGTCCACTATCCATTATCTGCAGAAGGACCATGAGCTTCCCCAAAAAGCACGCAAGCTGCTCAGCTTTACCGACAACCGCCAGGATGCCTCGCTGCAGGCGGGCCATTTCAATGATTTCATCGAGATCGGCGTGCTGCGCGCTGCCCTCTACCGCGCCGCTGCCAATGCCGGCGGCCCGGGTCTGCGCCACGATGAACTGACCCAGGCGGTTTTTGCCGCCCTTGACTTGCTACCAGTCGCCTGGGCGGTCACGCCGGGCGCCCGCTTTGCCGAAAAGGAGAATGCTGAAAGGGCCTTCCGCAACGTCCTCGGCTACCGCCTCTACCGCGATCTGCTGCGCGGCTGGCGCATCACCTCGCCTAACCTGGAGCAGTGCGGCCTGCTCGAAATCCATTATACCTCTTTGGAAGAACTCTCACAGGCCGACGACCTCTGGCAGGAGTGGCATCCCGTCCTCGCCTCCGCCTCGGTGGACGAGCGCCGCCGGGTGATGAAGGTGCTGCTCGATTATATGCGCCGCGAGCTTGCCATCAAGGTGGACTATCTCGATGCCGGATATCAGGAGCGCATCCAGCAGCAGAACAACCAGTATCTGGTCGCTCCCTGGGCGCTTGATGAGGACGAAAAGATGGAACGGGGCGCCCTGCTCTTTCCGCGCTCCAGCGGCGGCGCCAAAGCCTGGGGCGAGATTTATCTCTCCGGCCGCAGCGGCTTCGGCATCTACCTCCGCCGTCCCGACACCTTCCGCAGCTTTAAAGGGAAGCTGACCGTGGATGAAACCGAGCAGCTCATCCGTGATCTCCTCGCCCTCCTGGCCGAGGCCGGTCTGGTGATCGCGGTCGACGCCGGCGATCCCGCCTGCCCGGGCTACCAGCTTGCCGCCGCGGCCATGACCTGGCACGCGGGGGACGGCCGCAGGGCCTTTCACGATCCCATCCGTGTCCCCCATCTTCCCGCCGCAGGCAGCCGCACCAATCCCTATTTTCTCCACTACTACCGCGAGACCGCCTCCCGGACCGCCGGCTTTGAAGCGCGGGAACATACCGCACAGGTCCCCAATGAACTGCGGGAGGAACGCGAGCAGCGTTTCAAGACCGCCCGGCTGCCTGTCCTCTATTGCTCGCCGACCATGGAACTGGGCGTGGACATCGACGAGCTCAATGTGGTCAATATGCGCAATGTGCCGCCGACGCCGGCCAATTACGCCCAGCGCAGCGGACGCGCCGGCCGCAGCGGTCAACCCGCCGTCGTCTTTACCTACTGCACCACCGGCAGCCCGCACGACCAGTATTTTTTCAAGCGGCCCGAGCTGATGGTCTCCGGCCAGGTCGCACCGCCGCGCCTTGACCTGGCCAATGAGGACCTCATCAAGGCTCATATCCATGCCCTCTGGCTCGCAGAGGCCCGGCCCCGCCTGGGCAGTTCTCTCAAGGATATCCTCGACCTCAGCGGCCCGGAACCCTCGCTCGTCCTGATGAGCGATGTCCTCGCCGATCTCTCCTCGGCCCCCGCTGTGGAACGCGCCCGTCACAAGGCGGAGCCAATCCTCGCCGGCATCCACTCCGAACTTGTGCAAACAGACTGGTTCCATCCTCTCTGGCTGGAGGAGGTGCTCAGCCATTGCCTCGAGGATTTCGAAAAGGCTTGCACCCGCTGGCGTGAACTCTATCGCACCGCGCTGGCCCAGGCCAAAGCACAGGACAAGGTCATCCGTGATGCCACCCGGCCACAGGCGGAGCGCAACCGCGCCGAACGCCTGCGTCGTGAGGCCGAATCGCAGCTCAAGCTCCTCACCGAAATTGAAAATGTAGTCCAATCCGATTTCTACATCTATCGCTATTTCGCCAGCGAGGGATTCTTGCCGGGCTACAGCTTTCCGCGTCTTCCCCTTTCAGCCTATGTGCCCGGCCGCCGTCTCAAGCAGCGCGACGAATTTCTCTCCCGGCCCCGCTTCCTCGCCATCTCGGAATTCGGCCCACGCGCCTTTATCTATCACGAGGGCTCGCGCTATGACATAAACCGCGTGCTCCTCACCATGCAAGGCGATGAGCTGGAAACCGCCGCCGCCAAGCTTTGCGAGCACTGTGGCTACCTCCACCCTGCGCAAAGTGGTGTCGGTCCCGATCTGTGCGAAAACTGCCACAACCCCCTCGACCTGCCACTCGAGTCGCTTCTGCGCCTGCAGAACGTTTCCACCCGTCGGCGCGACCGTATCACCTCCGATGAAGAGGAGCGGATGCGCCTGGGGTATGAACTGCTGACCGCCGTGCGCTTTCACGAGCAGGAGGGCCGTCCGGCCTTCATCCAGGGCGAAATCGTCGCCGGCGATGCGCCACTGGCCCGGCTGAAATACGGGCATACCGCCACCATCTGGCGTATCAATCTGGGCTGGAAGCGGCGCAAAAACCGCGCCCAGTCGGGTTTTCTGCTCGATATCGAAAAAGGCTATTGGGAAAAGAGCGAGAACAACGCCGAGGATGATGAGGAGGAGCTATCCAGCCGGCGGCAGCGGGTGCGTCCCTACGTCGAGGACCGCCGCAACAGCCTGATCATCGAGTTCACCGGGGAACTCGACACCGGCCAGATGGCCTCGCTGCAGGCGGCCCTGAAATCGGCCATTCAGGTCGAATACCAGCTCGAAGACCAGGAACTGGCGGTTGAGCCCCTGCCCAATAGGGATCAGCGCAAATTCATCCTGCTCTACGAGGCGGCCGAGGGCGGCGCCGGCGTGCTGCGCCGCCTGCTCACCGATCCCGGGGCATTCGCATCGATCGCCCGGCGGGCTCTGGAAGTATGCCATTACGAACCCGCCAGCGGCGATGATCTGCTCAAGGCCCCGCGCGCCAGGGAAAACTGCGAGGCGGCCTGCTACGACTGCCTGATGAGCTACGGCAATCAGCCCGACCATCCCCTGCTCGACCGCAAAAAAATCCGCGATCTACTTATGGCACTCACTGGCGCCGTGGTGCGGCTTTCGCCCCGATCTGTCAGCCGCGAAGAGCACCTGCGTAATCTGGAACGCCTGTCCGGCTCGGATCTCGAACGCAAATGGCTGCACCTTCTCGAGGAGCTCAACCTGCGGCTGCCCTCCCACGCTCAGTATCTGATCGCGGAATGCCGCACCCGCCCCGATTTCTTTTACCAGGAGCAGTATGCCGCCGTCTACATCGACGGCCCGCATCACCTCTTTCCGGAGCGCCGGCAGCGCGACCGCGAGCAGGAGGCGGCCCTGGCCGACCGCGGCATCACCGTGGTCCGTTTCGAACGGGATGAAGACTGGCGGGCGATAGTAGCGCAGTACCCCTGGATTTTCGGGAGCCCGGCATGAGTTACGCTGTCGGCTCTCTGGTCCATGCGCGCGGCCGTGAATGGGTGGTCCTGCCCGGTTCGAATGAGGAACTGCTTATGGTGCGGCCCCTCGGCGGCGCCGAGGACGAGATCACCGGCATTCTCACTGCCCTGGAAAAAGTCTGCTCCGCCCGCTTCGATCTCCCCGATCCGGGGCAACTTGGCGATTACCGCTCCTGCCATCTGCTCCGCGACGCCCTGCGCATCGGCTTTCGCTCCAGCGCCGGTCCCTTCCGCTCTTTCGGCAAAATTGCCGTCGAGCCCCGGCCTTATCAGCTCACACCTCTGCTCATGGCCCTTCGACTCGATCCCGTGCGCCTGCTTATCGCCGACGATGTCGGTATCGGCAAGACCATCGAGGCCTGCCTCATCGCCCGCGAGCTGCTCGACCGCGGCGAGATCGAACGCATCGCCGTGCTCTGCCCGCCGCAGCTGGCCGAACAGTGGCAGAGCGAGCTGGATGAGAAATTTCATATCTCCGCCGAACTGGTGCTGACCCATACGGCGGGCCGGCTGGAGAGGGAGTGCCGGCCGGGTGAATCCCTTTTTGAGCACTATCCCTTTGTCGTGGTCTCGACCGATTTCATCAAATCCGACCGCCGCCGCGACGATTTTCTGCGCACCTGCCCCGAGTTCGTCATCGTCGATGAGGCCCACACCTGCGCCTTTGCCGGCGAGCGCAACCGCGGTCAGCACCAGCGCCATCAGCTCATCCAGGGCATCAGCCGGGATCCCTCGCGCCATCTCCTCCTGGTCACTGCCACGCCGCATAGCGGCAAGGAGGATGCCTTTCGCTCTCTGCTGGCCCTGCTGGACGAAGAGTTCCGCGCCTTGCCGGAGAATCTGGCCGGCCCGGAAAACGAAAGCCATCGTCGCAGGCTGGCGCACCATTTTGTCCAGCGCCAGCGCGGCCATATCAAGGCCTTTATGGGTGAGGAGACCCGCTTCCCCGAGCGGGTGCTGCTCGAACCCGAACCGGTCTACAAGCTCTCGGAACCCTACCGCCGTTTCTTCAACCAGGTGATCAGCTATGCCCGCGAGACTGTCGCCGAGCCCGGGCAAATGACCTTCCGTCAGCGCGTCGCCTGGTGGTCGGCCCTGGCCCTGCTGCGCGCGCTCGCCTCCAGTCCGGCGGCGGCAGCCGCCACACTGCGTAACCGCGCCGCGGCAGCCGACACCGAAACCGCCGAAGAGGCGGATGCAATCGGCCGCCGCACCGTACTCGATCTCGTCGTCGAGGAGGCCGCCACCACCATCGATGCCACTCCCGGCAGCGATATTGGCGAGTTGGCCAACGACGAACGCAAAAACCGCGAACGCCTGCTGCGCATGGCACGCACCGCCGAGAGCCTGCAGGGGGCGGACGATGCCAAGCTGCAGGGCGCCGTGCACCTGATCAAACAGACCCTGGCCGACGGCTACCATCCCATCATCTTTTGCCGCTTCATCCCCACGGTGCACTATCTCGCCGATGCCCTGCGCAGCGCCCTGCCCAAGGAGGTCGAGATCGCGGCCATCACCGGCGACATTCCACCGGCGGAGCGCGAGACCCGCATCGAGCAGCTCGCCTCTGCGGAAAAGCACATCCTGGTCTGCACCGACGCCCTCAGCGAGGGCATCAACCTCCAGGAGCATTTCGATGCGGTGATGCACTACGATCTCTCCTGGAACCCGACCCGTCATGAGCAGCGCGAAGGCCGGGTCGACCGCTTCGGGCAGCCACGCGAAAAGATCCGGGTGATCACCTATTACGGCATCGACAACCAGATCGACGGCATCGTCCTCGATGTGCTGCTGCGCAAGCATCGCCAGATCCGCAATGCCCTCGGCATCTCCATCCCCGTACCGGCGCAAACCGATCAGCTTATCGAGGCCATCTTTGAGGGGCTGCTGCTGCGCGCCGGTCCCAACGCCGGCGATCAGCTGCTGCTGCCCGGCTTTGAGGAATATCTCAAACCGCAGCGCGACACCATCGCCCGGCAGTATGACGAGCTTTACAAACGCGAACAGGTTTCGCGTTCCCTCTTTGCCCAGCACACCATCAAGGTCGAGGAGGTGCATGAGGAGCTGCAGCAGGTGCGGGCGGCTATCGGCAGCACGAGCGAGGTGGCCGGATTCACCCGCACGGCGGTCCGTGCCCTCGGCGGCGTCCTCTCCGGCGATGGGGTGCTGCACTTGGATCTGCGCGAAGTCCCGGCCGGACTGCGCGACTTGATCAGCGAGACCCGCTTCAAGGCCGCTTTCAATCTGCCGGTGCCTGAGGGTGTGCGCTATCTCAATCGCTCCCATCCCTTTGTCGAAAGCCTGGCCGGGTATGTGCTTGATACTGCCCTCGATCCACTGGAGAAAGGTGTGGCCCGGCGTTGCGGGGTAATCCGCACCGGCCGCGTGCAGCGGCGCACCACCCTGATACTGGCCCGCTGCCGCTACCATTTGATAACCCATCGCGATGGCCGCGAGAAGACCCTGCTGGCGGAGGAGGCGCAGCTGCTCGGCTTTACCGGCGCGCCGCAGGAGGCTGGTTGGCTAGACCGCGAAGCAGTAGAGGCTCTGCTGGAGGCTCAGCCGGAAGCGAATGTCCCGCCTGAGCAGGCACGCCAGCAGATCAGCCAGATTCTGGCGCTGTTTGAACCTGTTCAGGCCCGCCTGGCGGAGCAGGCCGCATTGCGCAGCCAGGATCTTTTAACCGCCCACAACCGCGTTCGCACAGCGGCCCGGATCAAGGGGATGCAGGTCCGCGTCGAGCCGGTCCTCCCGCCGGATGTGCTGGGCATTTATCTCTATTTGCCGGTTTAGTTGCAAAGAGCACAAAGGTTCACTTTGTGTTCCAGTCATCCTTGTGGTTCAGTCATTTTCACTATTTAAGTTATTTTCACCGTACGGTGAAAATGGCTATATTAGTGAAAATCGCTTGCTTCACACTCATTTTCGGCCTATATTCAGGAAGGAAGAATCCTTCTCTGGAGCATAAAAATGGAAGCCAATAAAGAAGATCGGCGGATCCAGGAGCTGTTGCAGAAAAACCTGTTGGCGATTCCGCTTATTAACAGCGTGGATATTCAACCTGCGGCTCAGGATCAGCAAAGCGCTGAAGACTATCGGGTGACGCTCAGCGTTTCCGGCAAGAACATCCATTTACTCGTCGAAGTGCTGGGAAATGGCGAGCCGCGTTATGTACGCCAGTCCATCTCAAAAATGCATGAACGGCTGCAACATATGGACCATGCCTATGGTCTGATCGTCGCTCCCGCTCTGTTCGAAAAATCCGCGGCATTGTGCCGCGAGGCCGGCATAGGCTACCTCGATTTTTCCGGAAATTGCTGGCTCAGTTTTCAGAACATCTACATCGAACGAACGGGCAAATCTGATCTTCGTCCGGAGAATAAATTATTAAAATCGTTATACTATCCCAAGGCGGAACGGATTCTGCGCGTTCTGTTGGCAAATCCCGGCCGGTCGTGGAAAACAGATTCACTGGCAAGGGAGGCCGGCGTAAGCCTCGGTCTGGTTTTCAAAGTTAAGCAGCATTTGCTCAAACTTGAATGGGTCAGGGATGGCCGCGATGGCATGCAACTAATCGCCTGGCGCGAATTACTTGAGGACTGGAAAGGGAATTACACCTATCAAAAAAATTACATTAGCCAATTCTACAGCCTGGATAGCAGGATCGAACAAGCACTGGCAAATGTTTGCAGCAACAGAAACCTGAACTATGCAATAGCGTTTTTCACCGGCGCAGCGCGAGTGGCCCCCTACACCCGTATAAAGCAGCTCTTCGCCTATGTCGAGAAAGATGTGACATTGATAAGCAGCGAACTTTTATTGAAACCGGTGGACAGCGGGGCCAATGTGACGCTGCTGACGCCCTATGATCAAGGCGTTTTTTATGGCCTGCAAAATGTAGATGGGCTGGTGATAGTTTCTCCCGTGCAGCTCTATCTCGACCTTCACAGTTATAAAGGCCGTGGAGAAGAGGCGGCGCAATTTCTCTTCGACAAGATTCTGGAGCCGCTATGGTCAGCAAATTAGACTATGGCGAAAGAGAAGTGGCGGCCAGCCGCTCCGTATTAATCGAGCTGATTCACATCCTCGGCGCCTTTCGGGATGATATGGTCATTGTAGGCGGCTCGGTACCCCCGCTCCTTTTTCCTGATGCGGCTGAACGCGTCGATTATATTTTACGCGGCATTGGCCTGCGAATTTAACTCAATAACGGACTGTTATGCAAACCCGCAGCCGCGACCTGTTCACCACCATCCACATCGAAGGGGCCATCCTGCCGCCAGACCTGCTCCAGCGCATCGCTGCCGGCGATCCCGGATTGGAGGGGCTCACCCCCGATGCCTATCATCTCATCGAGGGCGAAAAGATCAACGAGGTGACCAGCCGCTCCTGGAACCGTCTTACCGGCGCCTGGGCGGCCTTTCAGGAGCATCTCGGCGCGCTGCCGGAAAGCGATGCCGCCACCTCCCTCACCCGCGAGAAATGGCTGCTGCACCTCTTCCGCGAGCTCGGCTACGGGCGTCTGGCCCCGGCCCGCGCCATCGAGATCGAGGGCAAAAGCTATGCGGTCTCCCACGCCTGGCAGATCCTGCCCATTCATCTAGTCGGCTGGGGGATTGACCTCGACCGGCGCACCGCCGGTGTTGCCGGCGCCAGCCGCAGCTCGCCGCACAGCATGATTCAGGAGCTGCTCAACCGCGCCGAGGACCGGCTCTGGGCCCTGCTCTCCAACGGCCGCCGGTTGCGCATCCTCCGCGACAACGTCAGCCTCACCCGCCAGGCCTGGGTCGAGTTTGATCTCGAGGCGATGATGCGCGGCGAGGTCTATGCCGATTTTGTCCTGCTCTGGCTCCTTTGCCACCAGTCGAGGGTGGAGGCCGCGCGCCCGGAAAACTGCTGGCTGGAGCGCTGGTCCCGGGCGGCGCAGGAGCAGGGCACCCGTGCCCTCGACCAGCTGCGCAGTGGTGTCGAGGCGGCCATCGCCACCCTCGGCAGCGGCTTTCTCCGCCACCCGGGCAACAAGACCCTGCGGCAGAGGCTCTTTGCGGCGGAACTCGACAAGCAGGACTTTTACCGCCAGCTTCTGCGTCTGGTCTACCGTCTGATCTTTCTCTTCGTCGCCGAGGAGCGCCGGCTGCTGCTCCTGCCCGAGGCTGTGGATGAGGCCAAACGGCGCTACTATGAATACTATTCCACCCGGCGCCTGCGTCGTCTTGCCGCCCGCCGCCGCGGGAGCAAGCATGCCGATCTCTACCAGGGCTTGATGATCGTGCTGCGTAAGCTGGGCGATGAAGGCGGCTCGCCCGAGCTGGCCCTGCCCGCGCTCGGCTCCTTCCTCTTCTCTGCGCAGGCGGCGCCCGATCTGGACGGGGCGCAGATAGCCAACCGCGATTTTCTCGAGGCCATCCGTCACCTCGCGGTCATCAGCGACGGCCGCAGCCGCCGTCAGGTCGATTACCGCAACCTCGGCGCCGAGGAGCTGGGCAGCGTCTACGAGTCCCTGCTCGAGCTGCATCCCCAACTCAACCTCGAGAGCGGCGATTTCAGTCTGCACACCGCCGGCGGCCACGAGCGCAAGTCCACCGGCAGCTATTACACCCCCTCCAGCCTCATCCACGAGCTGCTCGATTCGGCCCTGGATCCAGTGCTCGATGCCGCAGCCCGGCAGCCCGATCCGGAAGCGGCCATCCTCGCCCTTAAAATCTGCGATCCCGCCTGCGGCAGCGGCCACTTTCTCATCGCCGCGGCGCATCGCATCGCCCACTGCCTCGCCGCCGCCGTCACCGGCGAGAGCGAGCCTGCGCCCGAGGCCCTGCGCGCCGCCTTGCGCCGGGTCATCGGCCACTGCATCTATGGCGTCGACATCAACGAAATGGCAGTGGAGCTCTGCAAGGTCGGCCTCTGGCTCGAGGCCCTCGAACCGGGCAAGCCGCTCTCCTTTCTCGACCACCACATTCAGCGCGGCAATTCGCTTTTGGGTACCACGCCTGAGCTGATGGCCGCCGGCATTCCCGATGAGGCCTTTGCAGCCCTCGATGGCGACGACAAAACAGTCTGCACGGCAGCGAAGCGGCTCAACAAGAGCGAACGCGAGACCAGCCAGCAGGATCTCTTTTACGCGGCAACCGCGCCCTGGCAGCGGCTGGGCGATTTCGCCGGCGCCATGAAGGCCATGGACCGCGTCAGTGACGAAACCTTGGCCGGCTACCGCAACAAATCGCAGCGCTACCAGGAGATCATCAACTCGCCCGCCTTTCTCTTCGGCCGCCTGCTCGCCGATCTTTGGTGCGCCGCCTTTGTCTGGAAGAAGATTCGCGAGTTTCCTTATGCGATCACCAACGAGGTCTTTCGCACTATCGAGGCGGAGCCCGGAAGCATCCCTACCTGGATGTACGAGGAGGTGGAGCGGCTACGGCGCCAGTACGGTTTTTTTCACTGGCACCTGGCTTTTCCAGAGGTTTTTGCCTCTGGCGGCAGCGCAGGAGGGTTCGATGTCGTGCTCGGCAACCCGCCGTGGGAACGGATCAAGCTGCAGGAAAAGGAATGGTTCGCCGAGCGGCATCCCGGCATCGCCGGCGCAGCCAACGCTGCGCAGCGCCGACGCATGATCGAGGCCCTGCAGCAGAGCGATCCGGCGCTCTACCGTGCCTTTGCCGAGGACCGGCACAAGGCCGAAGGCGAGAGCATGCTGGTGCGCAACAGCGGCCGCTTCCCGCTCTGCGGCCGCGGCGACGTCAACACCTATACGGTCTTCACCGAGCTCAACCGCTCGCTGATCAATTCC
>JAKQKF010000154.1 GCA_029560815.1 bacterium | reverse complement strand
GGACATCCTCCACGCCACCCCCTACGATCCGGATATCCTCGACCGGAATGACGACCGCTACCTGGAGGATCCCTACCGGCCCTCGCCGGGAGGGCCCCAATCCGTAGCCCGGCCGGTGCGCAAAAAGATCCTCGACCTGGTCGAAAAACAGATTATGCGCCTCGATCCGGAGGAGGGAATCTCCATGGTCTGGAAACAGTTCAACGACCTGGTGCTGCGCAAATTCTTCGTCGAGCTCGATGCCTATTACGCCAACAGCCTCGAGATCGCGCCGGGCGCGAAGCTGGCCTACCGGGATATGGTGCGCATGCGGCTGGCTGACACCCTGCGCAAGCACAGCGGCAGAGAGATTCTGCTCATCGCCCACTCCATGGGCTCGATCATCGCCTACGATGTGCTTAGCAACCGCCTTCCGGAACTCAAGGTCCACACCCTGCTCACCATCGGCTCACCGCTGGGCATGCCCCTTGTCATGCACAATATCCGCCTCGAACAGGAGCTGGCAAAGGTGGAAAAGCTGCCGACCCCGGAGAGCGTCACCCACCACTGGTTCAATCTCGCCGATCTCGCCGACAAGGTGGCCCTCAACTACCGTCTCAACGACGATTTCACGCCCAACAGCCGGGGGGTGGCGCCCGCCGACCTCGAGGTGTACAACGACTATATCATCGATGGCGACCCCAACCCCCACAAGGCCTACGGCTATTTGCGCACCCCCGAGCTGGCGCGGATCTGCTTCGACTTTATCAGCGCGGGAGCGCCTCCTGCGGCCATCCGCCGCCTGGACCTCCTCTTCAAGGTTTGGGAAAAGGGGAGCCGCCTCTTCAGCCCCCGCTGACCCTAACTGTTTTTAAGGATCTCCGTGCCGATGCCCTTGGGGGTAAAGATCTCCAGCAGGAGGGAGTGGCGGATGCGGCCGTCAATGATGTGGCCCTTGTTGACCCCGAATTGCAGTGCGGCCAGACAGGATTGCACCTTGGGGATCATACCGCCGCTGATGACTCCTTTGTTGATCAGCTCCTCGGCCTGGTCGCGGCTGATGGTGCTGATCAGGGTCTGCTCATCCCCCTGCTCGCGCAGAATGCCGGGGGTGTCGGTCATGTAGACCAGCTTCCAGGCCCCGAGAGAGGAAGCGATCTCTCCCGCCGCCAGGTCGCCATTGATATTGTAACTCAGTCCGTCATCGCCGACCCCGATCGGGGCGATGACCGGTATCCTGCCCTGGTCGAGATACTCCCGCAGCAGATCCGTGTTGATATAGCGCACCCGGCCGACCCGGCCGATGTCGGCCTTTTGACCCTCCACCTCGGGCATCAGCTTGTCGACCTTGATCATCTGGCGGTCGCGTCCCGAAACCCCGACAGCCTCCCCCTGCAGATCGTTGAGCAGGGAGACGATCTGGGTGTTGATCTTGTGGGCGAGGATATCCTCCACCAGTTCCATGGTCTCCGCGTCGGTGACGCGCAGACCACTGACAAAGCGTGGGGGGATGCCCCGCGCCTTCATGCCGGCGCTGATGGCCGGGCCGCCGCCGTGGATGAGCACAGGGCGGATGCCGATCAGCTTCATGAACACCACATCCTGAAGCACCTCCCGCATCGAGGTCTCTCTCTCCATGATGCTCCCCCCAAACTTGACGATCATGATCTTGCCGCGGAAGGCCTGAATGTAGGGCATGGCTTCCATCAAGACCCGTGCTTTTTCGATATACTTTTCCATGGTGACCCCTGTCCTTCAGGTGTGGTACTCTGCGTTGATCTTGACATAATCATAGGAGAGATCCGAGGTGTAGATCACCGCGGAGTGGCCGCCCGTGAAGAGATTCAGTTCGATGTCGATCTCCTTCGGGGCCATCAGGGCCATCATCTCACGGCGGGAGAGCATCACCGGATTGCCCTGGGAGAAGATGTAGGTGTGGTTGATCATGAGATCGCTGCGGTCCGGATCGAAGGCTGGCCCCGCCATGCCCGCCGCCGAGAGGATGCGGCCCCAGTTGGGGTCCTGACCGAAGAGGGCGGTTTTGACCAGGGGTGAGTTGGCGATCGCAAAGGCGATGGTCCTGGCCGAGGCGGCGCTGTCGGCCTGGCCGACCCTGATGGTGACGAATTTGGTCGCCCCTTCGCCGTCGCGCACCACTGCCTGAGCCATGGCCAGCATGAGGGCCTTGAGGGCTCCACCGAACTGCTCCGCCTCCGCCGTGCCGGGCATGATCTCCGCATTGCCGGCCAGGCCGTTGGCCATGATCAGGGCGGTATCGTTGGTGCTGGTGTGGCCGTCGACGGTGATCATGTTATAGCTCGCGTCGACCGCCTCGGTGAAGAGGCGGTTGAGCAGGCCATGGTCGATGGCCGCGTCGCATACGACGAAGGCGAGGGTGGTGGCCATGTTGGGCATGATCATGCCAGAACCCTTGGTGATGCCGCTGAGGGTCACTGCCGCGCCGCCGATCTCGAGGCGCAGGGTGAAGGCCTTTTCGACGGTGTCGGTGGTCATGATCGCCTCGGCGCAGGCGGCGCCGCCGGCGATGCTGAGGCGGGAGGCCGCCCGCTCGATCGCCTTGCGCATTTTGGCCATGTCGAGGTAGCGGCCGATCACCCCGGTGCTGGAGGCGAGGATCAGGCCGGCGGGAATGCCGGTTTTTTCTGAGGTCCAGGCCAGGGTGTCGCGGACATCGCGCAGTCCCTGCTCGCCGGTGCCGGCGTTGGCGTTGCCGGAATTGATCACCAGGGCCTGGACCATCCCCTCCGACCTGCGCAGGGATTCGATGCCGGCGAGGACAGGCGCGGCCTTGACCCGGTTGGTGGTGAATTTGGCCGAACAGCGGGCGGGGACCTCGCTGACGATCAGGCAAAGGTCACGGCGTTTGCGTTTAAAACCGGCGCGGACAGCGGCGGCGGTGAAACCCCTGGCATCGGTTATCGCGGGATTCTCCAGAAACTGCATCGTTATCTTCCTTTTCTATGTATGTAGAGTCACCGGCGCGGGCTTGTACGCAGAGCTCCGGCCGCTTCCCCGCTAGAGCAGCCCCAGGGT
>JAKQKF010000096.1 GCA_029560815.1 bacterium | reverse complement strand
CAAGGGCGGAGTGGTGAGCAAACTGCTAAACCTGCCCGCCGCGCTCTGCCGCTTTTACCGTCTGGCCAGACGCTTCCGGCCCGCCATGGCGGTGAGTTCGGCGTCGCTGCACTGCAGCTGGATCTGCGCCCTGCTGCGCATCCCCCATCTCGCCTTTATCGATACCGAACCGCGCAAGCTGGTCGACGCCTTCACTTTGCCTCTGCTGCAGGCCAAAATCACGCCGTTTTCGTATCGCCGCGATCTGGGGGCTGATCACTTTCGCTATGCCGGCAACCACGAGCTGGCCTATCTGCATCCGCGCCGCTTTCGGCCCGATCCGGCGATCCGCAAAGAGCTGGGACTGGCCGTGGATGAGCCGTTTGTCCTGGTGCGCTTTGTGGCCTGGAAGGCCTCGCACGATATCGGCCTGCCGCACATGAACGAGGCGAAGCGGCTGGAGCTGATCCGGCTGATCGCCGCCCGCAAGCGCCTTTTCATCACTTCGGAGACGGTTCTGCCGGAGCCCTTTGGTCCCTGGCTTTTCCCGCTGCCCCCGGAGCGGATCCATCATGCTCTTGCCTTCGCTGACTTTTATATCGGAGAGGGCATCACCATGGCCTCGGAGGCGGCAGTGCTGGGCACGCCGGCGGTGCTGCTCAACGGCCTGCGCATGGGCTATTGCCTGGAGGCTGAGGAAAAAAACATGCTCTTCTCGTTTCCCACGCTGACCGCCGAAGCGCGGAACAAGATCGGGGAGCTGCTGGAGATGCCGGATATCAGGGCAGCTTTCACGGCGAAACATCAGGCTTTTCTGGCCGGCAAGATCGATGTGACGGCATTCATGACCTGGTTCATTGAAACCTATCCCGAAAGCCTGGCGCGCATGCGCGAGGATCCGGGCTATACGGAGAGATTTGTCTAGCACCTGCTATGCGTTATCGTGTTATGCACACAGGGGGAGTCATGTTCAATTTATCTGCCGCCATCGCCGGTGCGGCGCCGTTGAAAAGGCCTATGACCGCTCTCAAACGCCACCGACTAATGCTGCTTGACCAAGCGCTGCTCAATCTGATTTTTATGGCCCTGCATTACTGGAGCCAGGGCACCCTGCGGCTGCCGCACTCCTATTCCAAACTGCTGCTGCTGATGAATGCGGCCTGGCTGGTGATATCGCTCTACAATCATAAATTTACCCTCAAAGGGCTGACCGGTTTTGGCGATATTTTGCTGATGCTGGGGCGCACTGCCCTGCTGATGCTTTTCGCCACCTCGCTGACCCTGGTCATCTGGGACCTGC
>JAKQKF010000087.1 GCA_029560815.1 bacterium | reverse complement strand
CCGGCGTCGACAAAATAGTCCCATTTGGCCATGCCGCCGCGCAAGGTGACGTGCCAGGCGAGACGCAGCTCTTTTCCGGACGGATAAAAGACGAGGGCGGTCTGTTCGACGCTCTCCATTTTGTGGGCGAGCCCCTGTTCGAGCGCGATGGCTCCGGCTTTTGCGGCCGTGAGGGCCGGCTCGCTGTCGAGGAGACCGGTGGGATGGTACTGCCCGTTGACCATGTAGAGCTGGGATTTGTTGTTGACGTGCAGGATCAGCTCGTCGCCGTAAACGGGCACCTCCTTGATGAGGCGGGCGTAGCGGTAGTGGGTGAAACCCAGTTTATCGTCATCGCTGCGCAGGAGCTTTAATTCCATCTCCGGCGCCTGGATTTTAAAGATTTCGCTGTTCTCCCTGAGAAAGATCATCAGGGTTTCAGCCTGCTTTTCTTTCTTTACTTTGGCGAGATCGGCGAGGGCGCCCTTGACCATCGCGGGGGTGGCAAGCCGGTCATGGTTGGTGATTTCAATGTCCTGGCGCGAAGCCAGACGGAGGGTGGCAGGGTCGATGTTGTGTGCACAGCTCAGCAAGAGCGGCACAGCCAGAAAAATGAGGTTTCGCATGGAGCGTATTCTCCCGACGCTAATGATGTATAATTCTGCAACAGAAAACAGGCCTTCCCTATTCCATGCGCAGGGGCTGCGGCGGATCCTCCGCCAGGCGGCCGGCCGGCCCCAAATTCGCCTTGCTATTTTCCTCAGGAATTGATATCTTGCACCTTGGCCAAATCACAAACGCAGAGCAGCCCTTGACGATCGATCCCGCCCAAAATACCTATCCCTACGAAGGCGAGCAGCCCCCCAAAAAGAGGCGCCGTAGAAGCAAAGCCGCAGCAGGGGAGAGCCCTGCGCCGCCGGCTGCTGCCGATAGAGCCGGATCCGCGGCAGCTGCCGGAACCGGCGAATCTGCCGGCGCGGCAAGCTTAACCGGTGAGTCCTCCGGCGCAGCCGGCACAACCGGCGAATCCGCCAATGCAGCCTCCCCGCCTGACGCTGCCCCGTCTCCGGCCTCCAGCGGAACGCCGCCGCCCCCGGACGACGGCGCCGGCCAAGGCCCCGAGCCGCCCACGCAGGATCCCGAGAAGCGCATGCCCTTTCTCGATCACCTCGAGGAGCTGCGCTGGCGCCTTATCTGGAGCATCCTGGCCGTCATCGCCGCCGCGGTGGGCTGCTATATCTTCATCGATGAGATCGTCGTCCTCCTCGTCCATCCGGCGCCCGCGGACATCAAGCTGATCTTCCTCTCGCCGACCGAGGCCTTCATGACCTACATCAAGGTGGCCGCCTATGCCGGTCTGGTGGTAGCGCTGCCCTTTGTCGCCTTGCAGTTCTGGCGCTTTGTCATGCCGGGCCTCTACGAAAAGGAGCGCCGGGCGGTCGGCCCGATCGTGATCTTTACCGTCCTCTGCTTCCTGGCCGGGGCCCTCTTCGCCTATTTTTTGATCATCCCGTTCGGACTGAAATTCCTTCTCAGCTACCAGACCGATTTTCTGGTCGCCAATATCACCATCGGCAAATATCTCGGATTTGTCGTCACCCTGCTGCTCGTCTTCGGTCTGGTCTTTGAACTGCCGGTGCTGGCCTATTTTCTCTCGCTGATCGGGGTGTTGACCCCCGATTTCCTGCGCAAGAAGAGGCGGTATGGCATTCTCATCCTCTTCATCGTCGCGGCGATCCTGACCCCGCCGGACGCTTTCAGCCAGATGATGCTGGCCATTCCGCTCCTCATTCTCTACGAAATCAGCATCTGGGTCTCGGCCGCCGTTCATCGCAAACGCAAAAGCCGCGAGGCCGAGCGGGAGAAGCAGTGGGCGGGATGAGCCCGTCTGCAGCATCGGAAAGGATTTATATTGTCCGCCCAAAGTTATATCGATCTGCATATTCACTCCACCTACTCGGACGGACTGCTGAGTCCTGCGGAGATCACCGCCTATGCCCATCAGGTCGGTCTCGCCACTATCGCCATCACCGACCATGACGACCTTTCGGCCTACCCCGAGGCCAGAGCCGCCGGCGAAACGCTGGGGCTGGAGGTCATCCCCGGCATCGAACTCAGCGCTATCTACAACGGCTGCGAAACCCATATCCTCGGCTATCTGTACGATGTGACCAATGCCCCGTTGATCTCCTTTTCCGAACACATGCGCGCCAACCGCATCGAGCGCGCCCGCGAGATTATCCAGCGGCTGCGCCACCTCGGCATGCCCATCTCCTTCGATATGGTGCAGATGCGCGCCGGGCATGGCGCTCTCGGCCGGCCGCACATCGCCGATATCATGGTCGAGGAGGGCTATGTTTTCTCCTTCAATGAGGCCTTTCAGAAATTTCTCGGCGAGAACAAGCCGGGTTATGTGCCCAAGATGAAGCTGCTGGCGGCGGAGGCGATCGCCCTCATCCACGACAGCGGCGGGCTCGCCTTTCTCGCCCATCCCGGCACCGGCACCACGATCGAGGCCATCGAAGCCCTCATCGAGCTGGGTCTCGACGGCATCGAGACCATCCATCCGCGCCATACCCCGGACATGGTTGACTATTACCGCGATCTGGCCCGGCGCAATGGCCTGCTCGAGACCGGCGGCTCCGACTGCCATGGCGCCCGCCGCGGCGAAATGATGATCGGCACCCAGTCGGTCCCGTGCGATTTTCTGGCCGAGATGCGGCGGCACCAGGCCCTGACCAATTTCTCCGAATCGGCCTGATACTCCTTCGAGCCGGTGCGTCTCTCCATCTGCGGAGCCCCAATGCCCGACGCTTCGTCCCCTTCCGTCACCCTGACCTTTCTCCCCTCCGGACGCCGGACCGTCGTACCCGCCGGCACCTCCATCCTCGACGCCGCCCAGGCGCTCGGACTCGAGATCACCTCGCTCTGCGGCGGGGCCGGCCTCTGCGGCCAGTGCCGGGTGCTGCTGCGGCGCGGGACGCTCCCCGTCACCCCCAACGATCTGGAAAATCTCACTCCGGAGGAGCTTGAGAGCGGTTTCCGTCTCTCCTGTTCGGCCCTGCCTGCGGCCGACTGCACCGTTGAGATCCCCGCGGCCGCCGGCGAGAACGGGGTGGAGATCCTCGCCGCCGGCGCCGGCCGTCCCGTCGAATGGAACCCGGCGGTGCGGGCCATCCCGGTCGCCCTCGACCCGCCCGGTCTGGAGAGCGGGCCCAGCGATCTGGAGGTGCTGCTCGAGGGCCTGCCGGCGGGAACCCGGCCGCCCTCCCTGCGCCTGCTGCAGGAGCTGCCCGTCCTGCTGCGCCTGAACAACTGGCGCGGCCGGGCGATCCTCATCGGGGAGAAGCTCGCCGGCTTTCAGCCCGAACCTGCGCCCCTCTGCGGCATCGCCGTCGACCTCGGCACCACTACGGTGGTGGCCCGGCTCATCGATCTGGAAACGGGCCGGCTGCTCGCCACCGCCAGCGGACTTAACCGCCAGCGCCGCCACGGCGAGGATGTCATCGCGCGCGTCGCCCACGCCAACGCGCACGGGCCTCAGCCCTTGCAGGAGCTGATCGTTGGCCAGCTCAGCGAAATGGCGGATGAACTCACCGCGGAGGCGGGGATCCGCCGCAGTGACATCTACGAAGTGGTGGTGGCGGGTAACAGCGTCATGGAGCATCTGCTGCTCGGAGTGCCGCCGCGCCATCTCGCCGAAATGCCCTACGTCCCGGCCGCGCGAAATTTCCCGCCCGTAGCCGCCGCGGAGATCGGCCTGGAGCTCCATCCGGAGGCGCGGGTGGTTTGTTTTCCGCTCCTCGGCAAGTTCGTCGGCGGCGACACCTCCGCGGTGCTGCTCACCCTCGCCGACCGCCTCGACGCGACCTGGCTGGCGGTGGACATTGGCACCAATGGCGAGATCCTGCTCTGTCATCAGGGGCGGATCTGGACCACTTCCGCCGCGGCCGGCCCCGCTTTTGAAGGGGCGCAGATCAGCGCCGGCATGCGCGCCGCCGCCGGGGCGATCGAGCGGGTGTGGTGGAGGGGGGATCATCTCGAAGCGCGCGTCATCGGCGGGGGGGAGGCGGTCGGGATCTGCGGCTCGGGCATCATCGATGCCGTCGCCGCCCTGCTTGAGGCCGGCGCCCTCGACGCCAGCGGGCGTCTGGGCGGGGGGCATCCCCTAATCACTACAGCCCCCCATCCCGGGGTGCCGGGGCTTCAGCCCGCCGCTCACCTCGCCGGCCGGGTGGTGCTCACCCAGCGCGACATCCGCGAGGTCCAGCTCGCCAAGGGCGCCATCGCCACGGCCATCGAGCTGCTGCTCCGGGCCGCCGGCCTGGGGCCGGACGATCTGGAGCATATCTACCTCGCCGGGGCTTTCGGCCAGTACATCTCGCCCGAGGCGGCCCTGCGCATCGGTTTGCTGCCGGCGGTGGAACAGGCGCGGATCAAGTTCATCGGCAACGCCGCCTGCGCCGGGGCGGAGATGGGGCTGCTGAGCCTCAGCGAGTGCCGGGCGATAGACGAACTGTCCGCGCAGGTGGAGTATGTCGAGGTGGCGGCCGGGGCTGCTTTTCAGGATCTCTTTGCGGAGAAGATGTTTTTCGGGATGGGGTAGGAGGGGGGCTGGGAAGTGGTGCTCTTCCCGGCTG
>JAKQKF010000079.1 GCA_029560815.1 bacterium | reverse complement strand
CCCCTTTGAGGAGGAGATCGCCTGCCAGCGCATCCGCGCCCTCACCAGCCGCTATCCCTTCCGCGCACCCCGCCTGCTCCAGGCGGTCGACGAGCCGGAATATGCCAGAATGCTGCAGGGGGCGGTGCAGATGCTCTTCCAACGCAAATGGAGCTGGAATGAAGCCCACTATCGCGTCGGCGACTGGCTGGCGGAACGGGGCCGGCATGCCGAGGCGGCGCAGGAGTACCGCGCAGTCATCCGTGTCATGCCGGGCAATTATTACCCCTACCTCTTCCTCGCCAACATGCTCGCCCTGCAGGGCAAGGGGGAGGCGGAGGAGAGGATTCTTCTTCAGGCCGCGGCCCTGAGCCAGAATCTGCCTTTTGCTTTCGCCAAACTGGGTGTGCACTATATGGGCCGGAATGACGGCCGCAAGGCCCGGCCGGTGCTGGAGAGGGCCATCGCCCTGGCGGACAACAGCCGTGATTTTACCCCCACCGACCGCTCCCGGGTGCACTATCTGCTCGGGGTGGCCCTGGCTCAGGAGGGCGACTATGCGGCCGCGGAGCGGGAGGCCGAAACCGCCCTGCAGCTGGCGCCGGGCGAGGCGCGGATCCTCAACCTTTTACAGCAGCTGGCAGAGGTCATGCCACCATCAACAAACCCCTAACGAGAAGGAAACACCTATGACCCTACTCGACTACGGCATCGTCATCGCCTATCTCGTCGGCGTCCTCATCATCGGCCTCTGGAGCGAACGGCGCGCCAAGCAGAACCTGGATGCCTATTTCCTTGGCAACCGCTCCCTGCCCTGGTGGGCCCTCGGGGCTTCGGGCATGGCCTCCAACCTCGACGTCAGCGGCACCATGATCAACACTGCTTTCATCTTCGCCCTCGGCGCCACCGGCTTTTTCATCGAGATCCGCGGCGGCGTCACCCTGATCATGGCCTTCCTGATGATCTTTATGGGCAAATGGAACCGCCGTGCCGAGGTGATGACCATGGCCGAATGGATGCATCTC
>JAKQKF010000078.1 GCA_029560815.1 bacterium | reverse complement strand
GGGCGGCGCAGGCGCGGAGGCATCGATGGCGACGACCAGGTGGAGGGCTCTCTCTGTATGGAACTGGAGGAAATTTTCCTCCGTGTTCCCCTTGTCATCGTTGGCAGTCATGATCCAGTAATAGTCGGAGAAGCGGGCGGGGATCTCTGTATAGAGGTAACTGCGATCGTTGTAGACCTGGTCGCCAACGGCCCTGCGGACGGCGCGATAGCCGGGCCGGGTGATGGCGGTCACCGGCGATTCGCCCGGCGGCTCACCATAGATGCGCAGATCGGAAAAGAGGGGCCCGGGCTGGGCGGTATAGCCGTAGATCAGATTGTCCTTGCCGAGAAAGATGTAGCGGAAGGGCTCCACCTGGCCGGCATAGGGTAGTTCCATCTTTTCGATGCCGTCGACCAGAAACCAGAGCCGGGCTCCGTTCCAGATAAAGGTGAACTCGTAGGTTCTGGCCGGATCCCAGCGGGCGTCGTTCATCACCCGCTCCTCGTCCTTCGAATCCACGCCGCGCGGGGCGGCCCAGAGTTTGAAGCCGGCCTCGCCCGGCACGCCGGATTCGTAGCCCGTGCCGCTGATGAGGTGAAACCAGGCGCCGTCGGTCTCATAGATCTCCTTGTTGCCGCAGGGCTGCGAATAGAGATCGATGATCGGCTGCTTCTGGTTGATGTTCTGGTTAAAGGGATCGAAATTGCTCACCTTGACCGAAAAGGTGGCGGCGAAGGGCAGTCCTGCGGGCAGGGTGATGAAAAGCTGACTGGTGGCGCTGAGGGAGTGCCATCCCGCGGCCGTGAACTCGCCGTCCGTGTTCTGAAGCAGGAGCCCCTGCTCGCTCTGAGAAGAGGTCAGGGGATGAGAGTAGAGCAGATGCTGATGAAGGGGCTGGGCGGCCGCCCTCCCGGTCAGCAGCCCGAACAGAAAAAGGGCCGCCTGAAGCAGCGCCGTGAATGAAGCACGAAAATGGCCCCTGCGGGCTACAAAATTGTAATTGAATCGACGCATCGGTGCGACATCTCCCTCGTTTGCGCATAAAATGGTGCTTGCCGGGCCCGAAAGTTTTCTCGTACTGTTTTCTCAGCAATAATTGTTCCACTCGCCTCGGCCGGAGCTGCACAGGGACAACCCGACTCTCCCGGGCCCCATCGCGACCGGCGGCGTTCGCACCTCCTGAAAGGAAGTAGAGATGCTCAAACAACTCAATCCCTCCGAACTGGTGATCTCGCCCTTCGATCTCCTCGACAAGAGCTGGGCGCTGCTGGTCGCCGGCGTGGAACACCCCAACCCCATGACGGTCTCCTGGGGCGGCTTTGGCACCCTCTGGAACAAGCCCATGGTCACCATCTATGTGCGCCCGACCCGCTACACCTGGCGGCTGCTCGAAGAGCACCCCGAGTTCACCCTGAACGTCATGCCGGCGAGGTTCCACGGCGCCCTCAATTACTGCGGTTCTCACAGCGGCCGCGATGTCAATAAATGGCAGAAGGCCGGCCTGGCGCCCATTGAGAGTACGACCATCGCCGTGCCGCGGGTCGCCGAGGCCGCCCTCTCCTTCGAGTGCCGCACCATGGCCTTTCAGGACTTCGATCCCGGCCGTTTCCTCCAGCCCGGGGTCGAAGGCAACTATCCCAAAAAAGACTATCACCGCATCTACTGGGGCGAACCCCTCGCTATCTGGATCGATGATTCCTTCAACACCGGGCAGGAGTGAGGTCACAGAAAACCGAATATGAAAACTCTTCGCATCGCACTGCTCATCGCCTTCGCCGCTGCTCCGGCGCCGGCACAGTCCGCTCCCGCGCCGCTTTCACCGGCTGCCACGGCGACGGCCGCTGCGGCGACGGCCGCATCCCTCGCGGGCACCCGGCTCTTCTCCGCGGACCATCCCCATATCCAGTACTTCGGCCGCTGGGATTTCACCGATCCCCTCGCCCCCGCGCACGGCTGGCCGGGGGTCTATATCCGCGCTGATTTCGAAGGGACCAGCCTCGGGCTGCGCATGACCGACGACGCCTATTACTGGAACCTCTTCATCGATGGCGAACTTGTAACCATCTTCCACGGCATGAAGTCCGGCACGGCCAGCTACAGCGTGGTGGAGGGGCTGCCTGACGGCCAGCACTCCCTGCTGCTCACCAAGCGCAATGAGTACTGGTGGAGCCGTTTCACCTTCAACGGTCTCCTCCTCGATGAGGGCAAAGAGCTGCTGCCCCCGCCCGCAAAACCGGCACGCCGGATCGAGTTCATCGGCGACTCGTTCACCAGCGCTTCCGGTAACGAATACGCCTATACCGATACCCCGCCGGATCCCGCCCCGTATACCAATATCCATGAGGGATTCGGCCCCATCACCGCGCGCCATTTCAACGCTCAATACCATATGTGCAGCATCTCGGGCTACGGCATGGCGGTGGATTACAAGGGGGATGCCACCGGCACCATCCCCGCCCTCTTTGACCGGACGGTGGTCTATTCCAGCGGCTATCCCTGGAATTTCTCCAGCTGGCAGCCCGACCTGGTGGTGATCTGCCTCGGCCTCAACGACTATTCCGGCCTCGGGGGCTACAGCGGCGGGGTCAGCGCGGAAAACCAGGTTCTCTTCAAGAACCGCTATCACGAATTCGTCGCCCGGTTGTCCGGCCTCTATCCCGCGGCCACGATCCTCGCCTTCGCCCCCCATGTCGAACTCTTGCAGGAGCTGACCGCCGCCGTGGTCCGGGAGGCGCAGGCCGCCGGCAATGGCCGGATCCATTACGCCGATTTCCCCTACTTTAACACCGGCTACGTCAACGGCGGCCATCCCAACGTCGCCACCCACTACCAAATCGCCGGCCGGCTCATCGCCGCCATCGACAGCCTGCGGATCTGGCAGGATGAAGCGGATGCCACGCCGCCCCGCTTCACGGCGCTCCCGGCCGGGGAGCCCTTCACCCTCTACAGCCCGCTTTTCAAGCTGACTGTGGAAACCGACAGCTATGCCACGGTGCGCTGGAGCACGCAGGCGCAGTCCTGGGCGGAAATGGAGCACACCTTCGCCACCACCGGCCGCCGGCTGCACCGGACGGACATACCGGTGGAGCACGGCCGCAGCTACACCCTTTATCTCAGCGCGATTGACCAGGCCGGCAACGCCATGAGCAGCCCGGCCGTACTCCATTTTACAGTCGATACCACCAGAGCGGTGCGCAACTGGAGGGAGCCGGAGTACGATGACAGCGGCTGGCCGGTGGGGCCGGCGCCGCTTGGCAGCGCCTCCGTCTCTGCCAACCGGACGCTCATCGCCCCGGTCGATGCCGCCTATTTCCGCCGCAAATTCACCATCGCTGACCTCGCCGCCATCGCCGGCATGGGCACCCTGATCAAGGGCGGCGACGGCGCCATCGTTTATCTCAACGGCGAGGAGATTCAGCGCCCCAACATGCCGGCCGGCGCGGAGCCCGCCTACAACCTCCCGGCGGCCCGGCCGATGACCATGAACGAGATGGTGGTGATCAACGCAAGCAACGGCCTGCTCGGCAAGCTGCGGGACGGGGAGAATATTCTCGCCGTCGAGGTGCACCGCAGCAGTGCCGCGTCCTGGATCTCCTTCGATTCCCAGCTCGTTGACAACCTCAACCATTTTTACTACAAGCTGGGGGCCGAGTGGCGCTACTGGGACAAGGGCGCAGCCCCGGAGGAGAAGGTGCAGGAGAAGACGAGCGGCGTGCGCACGGACCCGCAGCCGCCCGGCTCCTTCCTGCTCGAGCAGAACTATCCCAATCCCTTCAATCCCTCCACCCTGGTCCGCTATCATCTCGCCGCCCCCGCGCAGGTGCGGCTGGAGGTCTATGATCTGGCCGGCCGCCGCGTGGCAGTGCTGGCCGAGGGATTGGAGCAGGCCGGGGTTCATCAGGCAACCTTTGCGCCGGCGGACTCCGGCCTGGCCGGCGGCTGCTATTTCTGCCGCCTGGTGCTCTCCGGCCCTGAGGGCCTGCGCAGCACCCGGACCCGCAAGATGCTCTACCTGAGGTGAGAAAAATTGTGAACAAGCTGATCTCCATACTGCTGCTGGGCGGGATGCTCTCCGCGGGGGCGCAGCCCAATCCCGTCCTGCTGGTCTCCCCGCAGCAGCCGGTCCCCGGCAAAAGTTTCCGCGTTCTGGCCGCCTGGGACGCCGATCCGGGCATGACGCAGATCGTCGTCACCGGCCCCGAAGGCGCTTTGCGCGCACGGACGAGCCGGGAGGGAAGCGGCCTTCCCGGGTGGCGCTGCGATTCCTTTCAGGCCGGGCCGGCGGGCCGGTACCACATCGCCCTCAAGGCGGGGCGCACTGTTCTGGCCTCCTGTGAGGTCGAGATCACGCCCATGCCCGTTGCGGCGCGCCAGCCGGCTGCCGGGGTCTGGGAGAACCGCCGCGACTGGGGGCGCGAGAGCGAACTCCTCTATGCGGCCTGGATCGAAGCCCTCTTCGCCGGGGCGCCTGAGGGGAGCTCCTGGCCCTCCCTGCACGAGGTGACGCGCCGGGCGGAGGAGAATCCCCTCTTCAATCATCTCGGCCTCGGCGAGGACGATCCCGGCGGCAAGGTGAGCGTGATCATGGAGCCCGACTGCGCCGACAATCCTTTCTATCTGCGCGCCTACTTCAGCTGGAAGCTCGGCCTGCCCTTCGGCTTTCATGAGGCCGGCCGCGGCACCCTCAAGCAGCCGCCCCATACCGGGCGCTGGACCACCAATACTTCGCATCCGGGCCAACCCCATCCCGTGCGCGCCTTTAACGCCTTTCTCCGCACGGTGATGAACACCATCCACTCCGGCGCCGCGCGCACCCGGCTGGCGGATGACACCTCGGATTACTACCCCCTGCCCCTCACCCGGGCAGCCCTGCGCCCCGGAGCGGTTTTTGCCGATCCCTACGGCCATACCTTCACCCTGGTGCGCTGGATACCCCAGTCCGGCCGCAAGTCGGGACTCCTCCTCGCCGTCGACGCCCAGCCCGACGGCACGGTGCAGATCAAGCGCTTCTGGAAGGGCAATTTCCTCTTCACCACCGAAGGGGTGATCGGCGAGCCGGGCTTCAAGGCCTTCCGGCCCATTCGTTTCGAGAGTGCAAAGCCGCGGCTGCTCACCAACCGCGAAATCGCCGCTGCGCCGGGCTATGGCGCCCTCTCGCTCGAGCAGAAGGGGATGAGCGGTGAACTCTTTTATGATACCATGGAGCGCCTCATCAATCCGGAGGGGCTCGACCCGGAGGCGGCGCTGCTGGAGCTCATCAAGGCGCTGCAGGAGCAGCTCATCGTGCGCGTCGAGTCCGTCGCCAACGGCGAGACCTGGATGCAGGCCCATCCCGGGGCGGTTATCCCCATGCCGGGCAGCGCCGCCGGGGTCTTTCTGGCGGGAGGACTCTGGGAGGATTACTCCACGCCCAACCGCGACCTGCGGCTGCTCATCGCCATCGATGCCGTGCTCGATTTTCCGGCGCGCATTGTGCGCGCGCCCGGCAACTATAAAATATCCAGGTGGAAGAGCCCCGAAAAGGTCAGAGTGGAGCTGGAGGAGGTGACGCGGGAAAAGACCGGCGAGCTGACCATCACCTACACGCGCGGAGATGGCACCAGGCAGCAGCTCACCCTCGCCGAGATCCTGCGCCGCGCGGAGGCCCTGGAGATGGGCTACAATCCCAACGACGGGGTCGAGATCCGCTGGGGCGCCCCGGCGGGGAGCGAGGAGATCAAAAGCTGCCGGCGTCGGGCGCCGGCAGCGCAGCTCGAACAGATGCGCAGACTGCGCCCCTGGTTCCAGAAGCGGCTGCATCCCCCGACCTGAGCGGGGCTTGGTCGGCGTAAACAGCGCGCACCTAATTCCCGGTTTTTCAAACATTCACTTCACAGCGTATAAACAGGAACCTGAAACGACAATCCTATGGCCAACGAACCCAACCTGATTATCTATTCCATGATCGGCGTCGGCAAGGTCTATCAGCAGAAAGCCGTTCTGAAGGATATCTATCTTTCCTATTTTTACGGCGCCAAGATCGGCGTCCTCGGCCTCAACGGCTCGGGGAAAAGCACCCTGCTGCGGATTCTCGCCGGCATCGAGAAGGATTTTACCGGGGAGACGGTGCTCTCTCCGGGTTATACCGTCGGCCTGCTGGAGCAGGAGCCGGTGCTTGATGACGCCAAAAGCGTCAGGGAGATCGTCCAGCAGGGTGTGCAGGAGGTGGTCGACCTCCTGGCTGAATACGAAACCATCAACAACCGGTTCGCCGAGCCGATGAGCGACGATGAGATGAACAAGCTGATCGAACGCCAGGGGCAGGTCCAGGAAAAGCTCGACCATCTGAATGCCTGGGATCTGGACTCGCGTCTGGAGATGGCCATGGACGCGCTTAACTGTCCTGCCGGCGATACGCCGGTCCGGGTGCTCTCGGGGGGCGAACGCCGGCGGGTGGCGTTGTGCCGGCTGCTTCTGCAGCAGCCCGACATCCTGCTGCTCGACGAGCCGACCAACCATCTTGATGCGGAGACCGTGCTCTGGCTCGAGGCCGAGTTGAACCGCTATCCGGGCACTGTCATCGCCGTCACCCATGACCGCTATTTCCTGGATAACGTCGCCGGCTGGATCCTGGAGCTGGACCGGGGGGAGGGCATCCCCTGGAAAGGCAACTATTCCTCCTGGCTGGAGCAGAAGCAGGTCAGGCTGCTGCAGGAGGAGAAAAAGGAGACCGAGCGGCAAAAAACGCTGCGCCGGGAGCTGGAATGGATCCGCATGACGCCCCGGGCGCGTCAGGCCAAATCGAAAGCGCGCATCAGCGCCTATGAACGGCTGCTGGAGGAGGAGAGCGAGGCGCGGCAAAAGGATCTGGAGCTTTATATCCCGCCCGGCCCGCGTCTGGGCAAGATCGTCATCCAGGCGGAGGGGATCAGCAAATCGTTCGGCGACCGCATTTTGTTCGAAGAGTTCTCCTTCAATCTGCCGCCCGGCGGCATCGTCGGCGTGATCGGCCCGAACGGAGCAGGCAAGACCACCCTTTTCAGGATGATCGTCCAGGAGGAGCAGCCGGACAGCGGCGTCATCCGCATCGGCGAGACTGTGCGGCTCGCTTATGTCAACCAGAGCCGGGCTGCGCTCGATCCTGAAAAAACGGTTTGGGAGATGATCAGCGGCGGGGAGGAGCGGCTCCGGCTCGGGGAACGGGAGATGAATTCGCGCGCCTATGTGGGTCAGTTCAATCTGCTCGGCAGCGATCAGCAGAAAAAGGTCGGCCAGCTCTCCGGCGGCGAAAGAAACCGCGTGCAGCTGGCTCTCGCCCTCAAGCAGTGCGCCAACGTGATTCTGCTCGATGAGCCCACCAACGATCTCGATATCAATACCATGCGCGCGCTGGAGGAAGGGCTGCTGAGCTTTGCCGGCTGCGCCGTGGTGATCAGCCACGACCGCTGGTTCCTGGACCGGATCTGCAGCCACATCATCTCCTTTGAGGGCGACAGCGGTGTGGTTTGGTTCGAAGGTAATTTCAGCGATTATCAGGAAAACCGCCGCCAGCGCCTGGGCAAGGCGGCGGATGTGCCCCATCGGGTCAAATACAAACGCTTGACCCGCTGATCCGGCAAGATATATTTTATCCACGACGATTTTCAGGAGAACCCATGAAAAGCTATCGCAAGGAACTCTGGTTCAATGTACCCTCGCGCCGTGCTTTCATCCATATCACCCCCCAGGTAGAACAGTGCCTCGCCGAGAGCGGCATCCGGGAGGGTCTCCTCCTCGTCAGTGCCATGCACATCACCGCATCCGTCTTTATCAATGACAATGAGAGCGGATTGCATCAGGACTATGAAGAGTGGCTGGAAAAATTGGCGCCGCACGAACCCGTCAGCCAGTACCGGCATAATGATACCGGCGAAGATAATGCCGATGCCCATCTGAAGCGTCAGGTGATGGGGCGGGAAGTTGTCGTCGCCGTCACCGCC
The DNA here is from genome assembly GCA_029560815.1 of bacterium. The sequence continues at coordinate 3,496 of JAKQKF010000078.1, read as the reverse complement.
GGGAGACTGGACTTTGGCCCATGGGAACGGATTTTTTACGGGGAATTCGACGGACGGCGCCGCAAACGGGTGCTGGTGAAAATAATCGGCGAGTGAGTGGTTGAAGGATTTTATCCAGCTTACATGATCGTGCACAAGGACACTATGGCAGCCAGCCCCGTCTCCCGGCCAGGGAGGACGGGGCTTTTTTTTATGGTCGCCGGAATAACGACTGCATCCGTCCCAACCCCATCACGGCCAGGCAGCCGACCACGTTGTACCAGAGAAAGGAGATGTCGCTCAGGAGGAAGCAGGCGAGGACCAGAGCTTCAGCGGCGAGGGCGGCGCGAAAGACCTCACGGCCGTTGACGCGGGGCATGTAGAAAGCGGTGAGGAAGATGCCGAGGATGGTGCCGTAAAAGAGCGAGCCGAGAATGTTGACCGCTTCGATCAGGGAGCCGAGGCGGCTGGCATAATCGGCAAAGAGCACCGCAAAGAATCCCCAGAATATCGTCGCTGCGCGCGAAAAACGGACGGTGCGCCGCTCCTCCGCTGCAGAGGCCTGAGCGCCGGCCGGAGCGGCTGCCGAATCGTTGCTGCCGCTTCTTCCGCTGCCTGCCACTGCGGCTGCTGTTTGCGTCTGCCGGCGTCTGACCCGGCGGTAGAAATCGACCGTCGTGGTCGAGGCCAGGGCATTGAGCTCCGCAGCGGTAGAGCCCATCGCCGCCGCGACAATGGCGGCGATAACCAGCCCGAGCAGTCCGACCGGCAGATAATTGACCAGAAAGGTGAGAAAGACGTAATTGGTATCCTTGCGGTCCATGCCGGGGTGATGGTCAGCGAGCAGGTTGATAGCCGATTCGCGCACCGCCTGCATCTTGCTGCTGGTGCGCTTCAGCCCCGCCTCGGCAATTCCCGCCGCGGCGGTATCCTTGCGATGCATCGCTTCCAGCAGCCCGCCGATCGCCGCCTGCTTCTCTACCTGCAGCGCTGCGTGCTGCTGCTCGAGGCCCGCATAAGCGGCAGCCTGGGGGGTCTGGCGGATGGCGGCCACCTGCCCGGTGTTGAAAAAAAGCGGCGGGGCCGTGAACTGGTAAAAGACGAAAACCAGCACGCCGAGAAAGAGGATGAAGATCTGCATCGGGATCTTGAGCAGGCCGTTGAAGAGCAGCCCCATGCGGCTGTGGGTGACGGATCTGCCCGTGAGATAGCGCTGCACCTGTGACTGGTCGGTGCCGAAATAGGAGAGTTGGAGGAAGAATCCTCCGATCAGCCCCGACCAGAGGGTGTAGCGGCTCTGCAGGTTGAAGGAGAAATCGATGCTCTCGAGTTTGCCGAGTTTGCCGGCCAGGCGTGCCGCGTCGAGCAGGCCGACCGGACCGGGCAGGAGGTGGAGGAGCATGTAGCAGGCCAGCATCATGCCGGTGAAGATGATCAGCACCTGTACGGTCTGGGTGTGGCTGACGGCGCGGGTGCCGCCGCTGGCCGTATAGAGCACGACCACACCGCCGAAGATCAGGTTCATCCAGAAAATGTCCCAGCCGAGAATGGTCGCGAAGATCAGGGCTGGTGCGTAGATGGTCAGCCCGGCAGCCAGCCCCCTCTGAATGAGAAACAACGCCGCAGCCAGGGTGCGGACGCGGCCGTCGAAGCGCTGCTCGAGATACTCGTAGGCGGTGTAGACCTTGAGACGGTGGAAGAGGGGCACCACGGTGACCGAGAGCACCACCATGGCCAGGGGCAGGCCGAAATAAAACTGGATGAAGCGCATGCCGTCGGCGTAGGCCTGGCCCGGAGTCGAGAGAAAGGTGATCGCGCTGGCCTGGGTCGCCATGACCGAAAAGAGCACTGTATGCCAGCGCAGACTGCGGCCGGCGAGGAGATAGCCCTCCGCTGTCCGTGTGCGCCTTCCCCGCCACAGGCCGTAGAGGGCGATGAAGACCAGGAAGGCGATGAGGACGATCCAGTCGAGGGCGCGCATCAGCGGAAGACCTGCGTGATCCAGGAGAGGAGGAGAATGATCGCCGCCAGCACGGCGATCAACAGCATATACCAGCTCCGCCACTTCTTGAACACGAGCGGTTTCTCATCGCCGGCGTTCACCAGCTGAGCGTGCTCCCGCAGCGGATCGCCGGCGTTCATTGGACAGCCCCGGCCTGGATCATGTTGATGAAGAGGCGCCATGCGCCCGGCACGCCGGCCGGCAGCTGCCGGAACCAGGCATAGCTGGTATGGATGTAGACGCCCCTGCCGTAGCGGGCATACAGGGTGCCGCCGTTTTTGGCGGTCTCGCCCGGATCGTGAGATGCGAGAAGGGTCTGGTAGCGGCTGTCCCACTGGTCGGGGAAATTGAGGCCGCGTTCCTGCACCCAGCCCTGAAAATCGGCCGCCGTGATACGGTTGGGACGCATGAGCAGGGGGTGGTCCGGTGTGAGCAGGGTGACCGGGGCCTCCTCATCGCTGACGCGGTCGCGCGAAAGCCGCAGCGGCCATGGGCCAAGCTGGCCGGTGACCAGGCGGAAGGGTGTGTTATACTGGACGATCAGGGTGCCGCCCGCCCGGACAAATTCGAGCAGCCGCGACTGGGCGGCCGCAAGCTCGGGACGTGTGTTATAGGCGCGCACACCGGCGATGATCACATCGAGTTCGCTGAAATCGGCTTTGGCCAGATCGTCGCTGCTGAGCAGACGCAGAGGATAGCCGGCGGCCGCGAGGCAGGAGGAAATCTCATCCCCGGCGCCCATGATATAACCGATGCGGCGTCTGGCGGCATGCAGGGGCAGTTGCAGCAGCTTGACCTCTGCCGGGGCGAAGAGGGTCTGGCTCGGGATGTGCGGATAACTGATGGTGATCAGATCGAGGTTCCATCTCCTGCTTGCGACGGTGGCCAGAGCGGTGACCCGGCCGTCCTGAGCGCCGGATGTGGGGCTGATCCGGAATTCCAGGTCCAGACTCTCCTCCCTCTCCGTCAACTTGAAAGGGATGCTGTCCGGTACGCAGCTCCAGCCTTCGGGCAGGGCGAGGGCGACATGGCCGCTCATCGCACGGGTGAGGCTGCGCAGCTGGAGCCTCAGTGGTTTCGCTGCAGGATCGGTGAAGAGGAGCAGGTGCTCCTTGCTGTGCAGGACCACCGGCGGGCAGACGATGAAGGGACGATAGAGGTCGCCCTCAACCGGATCGGTCCAGCGGTAGAGTACGGGAATGGTCATGGGCAACCTCTGCTCGCCGCAGCGCAGAAAAAAGGTCACCGTGCCGGCCGGAGGGGATTCGGGCTCTCCGATCAGATGGGTTTCAGCGACCGTGTAGATGCCGCGGCCAGCCGGCTGCTGCAGCCAGTACGGTTGGGTGACGGGCAAGCTGCCAGGCAGGATCAGGAGTACATTTTTTTCGAACGGCTGGTTATCGGTCAGCATCTCATGCAGGAGGGTGTCGCCGTGGCCCCAGGAGAAGGCGATTTTGTCCAGAATCCAGGGCGCAGTACTGCGGTTGACAACCTGCAGGGCGAGTCGCAGCGAGT
>JAKQKF010000061.1 GCA_029560815.1 bacterium | reverse complement strand
CCTTGACCAGGGGGACAACGGCGGCGGCGCCCAGGGCCGCCAGTTCCTCAGCGACCGAGGTCATACGGGCCTGGCTGCGGGCGACCAGCACCAGCTGATCCCCGTCGTGGGCGAAGAGCTTGGCCAGTTCATAGCCGATGCCGAAGGTGGCGCCGGTGATCAGGAGAGTTCTTTTCTTCTCGATCTTTCTTCCTTGCAGGTTTGGTGTTGAGGGGGGCCTAAAGGGCCGTCACGGCCGGGAAATAGCGCCGAAAGGCGTCGAGCCGGAGCACCCTGTAGGCGGGATGATAGGCGGCGGTATAAGCCGCAGAGTGGTGCATGACGGGAAATCCCGCAGAGAGATTCTCCCGGGTAAATTGTGCATAGCTCTCCTTAGCGAAGGGGAGGCGGCCGGAGCGGATCAGTGCCCCGGCGGCGGCCCAATCGGCGCGCAGGGCCGCCGTATCGGGTCGGGTGAGGCGCGCGCTCTCCAGCATTGCATCGAGAAGTTTTTCCGGATCGAGACCGCGGCGCACGAAGGGGCGCAGATTGAGGCGCACCATTTTGCCGTCGGGCGCACAGGATTCAAGCAGATTTTCACCGGCGCCCGCAGCAGCCTCCGCCCCGGCGGCTGGAAGAGCGGCGATCTCCGCCAGCAGATAATCCCGAGCCGAGGCGCGCGAGGTGATGAGATGGCCGATGCCGCAGCGGCCCTGATAGAGCAGCTTGTAGAGATCCTGAACCTCCATCACCGGCCGGCTGGCCACAGCGGCCTGGATAAAGCTTTCCCGCGAAGGCTGCGGCGCGCAGGCCAGTAACGCGGGAAGCAGCAGGGTCCAGCCGGCTTTTTGCCGCCGTCGGCTCACAGGGTCCGCCGCAGGGTTCTGACTGCCTCGACCATCAGCACCAGGGCCAGGGCGAACAGGAGCATGGCAATGAGACCGACCGTGCCGAAACCGTACTGGCCGATGAGCTGGATCAGGGCCCAGACGGTCATCACATTCATGAAGAGCATCGGGAGGGCGATATAAAAGCTCATCTTGCCGGTCTTGCGCAGCCAGACCAGAATCACCAGCAGGGTAAGACCCGCCAGAAGCTGGTTGGTGGCGCCGAAGACCGGCCAGATCGCCTTCCAGACCGGAACGGGGTTGCCCTGCGGGTCCTTGAGGGTGATGAGCACAAAGATGAGGGGCAGCAGCAGGGTCGCCGCGGTCGAAAGAAAGCGGCTGCCGGCGCCGCGCAGGCCGAAGAATTCCTCAAAAATGTAGCGACCCAGCCTAGTCGCGGTGTCGAGGGTGGTTAATATAAAAGTGGAGAGGGCGAGCAGTCCGAAGGAGGCCCCCAGTTTGTGGGGGATGCCGATGACCGCAAAGAAATTGCCGATCCCTTGCCCATAGACGGTCATCGGCGCCTGACTGGCGAGCGCAGCGCCGCGCGGCAGCATGGCGACAGTGGCGAGGGCGATCACCGCCACCACCCCCTCGATCAGCATGGCTCCATAACCGATGGTGTGCGCATCCCCCTCCTTGTCGATCTGCTTGGAAGAGGTGCCGGAAGCGACGATGGCATGAAATCCCGAACAGGCGCCGCAGGCCACGGTGATGAAGAGGATGGGGAAAATCGCTCCCAGCCCCGGCGCGTGCCAGGCGGTG
>JAKQKF010000060.1 GCA_029560815.1 bacterium | reverse complement strand
TCTACACGATTCTTTGGATCTGTTCTCTAACAAACTCCGTCACCGAATATGGAAGGCGCGCAAAAGCGTACATTTTTGATATATTATAATACAATCTTTTCAATAAAAAAGCAAGCATTTTCTGAATTATTTTCATTTTTTTCTGATTGACCCTGCTCAGCATTCCGGCATGTGATAGCCCGCCCGGCGGGCCACACCGGGAAGAGCGGCGGATGCGGGTGCACGAATCCCTCGCCAGCGCATGCCGGCGAACCGCCCGGCGGGCTGAAGCTGGAAGAGTGGTTGAGGACGGGCCGCCAAATAATTCGCTTGCTTTTTGAAATTCATCGGCTTATTTTATTTGGTTCCAGTACCGGGGATGGCTCACCTCCTGAATCGTCCGGCCCGCGCTCCCCGCGCGGTTGGGCCTCCCCGCAATCGTGATCAGCCATAAACGAGAGGCATCGCATGCTTCATGACCTATTGCCGATCCTGCTCCTCTTCGCGGTCTCAGCGATACTTGGCGTCGCCATTCTCATTCTCACCAACCTCTTTGGACCCAGCCGTCCCAATCCTGTCAAACTGTCAACCTACGAATCGGGCAAGATTCCGGTCGGCAGCCCGCGCGTCCGTTTTTCCATCCGTTTCTACATCATCGCCATGCTCTTTGTCCTTTTCGATATCGAGCTGGTTTTCTTCTACCCCTGGGCGGTAGTCTACCGGCAGTATCTCTCCCTTGGCAGTTTTATCTTCTGGGAGATGCTGCTCTTCATCGGTCTGCTGCTGGTCGGCTATGTGTACGCCTGGAAAAAAGGAGCCCTGGAATGGGAATAGAGAGCAAGCTGGGTGATGGCATCATCACCACCACCCTCGATGCCGTGATCAACTGGGGCCGCAAGAACTCGCTCTGGCCCATGCCCTTCGGCACCGCCTGCTGCGCGATCGAGTTCATGTGCGTCCTCGGCCCCAAATACGACATGGGCCGATTCGGCGCCGAGGCGATGCGTTTTTCCCCGCGCCAATCCGATCTTCTCATCGTTTCGGGGCGCGTCAATATCAAGATGATGCACATCCTGCAGCAGATCTACCGTCAGATGCCCGATCCCAAATGGGTCATTTCCATGGGGGCCTGCGCCTCCTCGGGCGGGGTTTTCGATACCTATTCGACCATCCAGGGCATCGACAATTTTATTCCGGTGGACGCCTATGTGCCGGGCTGCCCGCCGCGTCCCGAGACGGTGATCGACGCCGTGATGAAGCTCCAGCAGAAAATCCAACAGGAACGGTCGAGCGAGTACCGTTGATCGCTTTGTAACCCATTCCGGAACAGGACGTTATGGCCACCAATCAGGAAATCAGGGATCAGCTCCTCGCCCGCTTCGGCGACAGGATACTCGCCGCTGAGGAGGAGTGCGGGCAGCTGGCCCTCACCACCAGCCGCGATGATCATATCGAACTGCTCAGGTTCCTCAAGGAGAACGCGGACCTGGCGTACGATTTTCTCATGGATCTCTTCGGGGTTGACTATCTGGAGATGGGGGGGAGGGAGCGCTATGGGGTGATCTATCAGCTCTACAGTTCCGGCCACAACCACCGCCTGCGTGTGCGCGTCCCGGTCCCCGAGCAGGATCCGCACCTCGCCAGTGCCGTCCCGCTCTGGGCCGCGGCCAACTGGGCCGAGCGCGAGGTCCACGACATGTATGGCATCACCTTCACCGGCCATCCGAACATGACCCGCATCCTCTGTCCGGATGATTTCAGCGGATTCCCCCTGCGCAAGGATTTTCCTCTCCAGGGCATTGGCTATCGCGAAAATTTTACCAGGATAGAAAATCCCAAGACGAAGTAAAGAGGTGCGGATTGACAACCACCGGGAAGAGCATGGATACCAATAACGAGAACTTCTACCTAGAGACCGATTTCCACGAGTTCGTCTACCAGCCCCAGGAGGAGCGGCTCTTTCTCAACTTCGGGCCCTCCCATCCCGCCACGCACGGCACCCTGCGGCTGGTGCTCGAACTCGACGGCGAGCGCATCATCGACTGCGTCCCTGAAATCGGCTACCTCCACCACGGTTTTGAAAAGCTCGGCGAGTACCGCACCTACAATCAGGTCGTCACCATCACCGACCGGATGAATTACGTCTCGCCCTTCAACAACAACCTCGCCTACATCCTGTCGGTCGAGAAACTCTTCGGCATCGAGGTGAGCAAGCGGGCGCAGTATCTCCGCGTCATCCTCACCGAACTCGGCCGCATCATGGATCATGCCGTCTGCATCGGCACTCACGCCATGGACCTTGGAGCCTTCACAGCCCTGCTCTATCTGATCCGTGAGCGCGAGAATATCTACAACCTCTACGAGCTGCTCACCGGCACCCGTCTTACCGTCAGCTATGCCCGTGTCGGCGGCTTCGCCCGCGACCGCGACATCCCCGCGGATTTCCTGCCGCGCACGCTCGCCGTCTGCGACGGCCTGCTCAAGACCATCGATGAAGTGGACCGGCTCCTTTCCCACAATTCGATCTATATCGGCCGGACCCGGGAGGTCGGCATCATCACCCCCGCAGCGGCGGCCGATTACGGCATCACCGGGCCCTGCCTGCGCGGCAGCGGCGTCCCCTTCGATCTGCGCAAGGCGTCGCCCTATTCCGGCTATGAAGATTTTGATTTCGATATCCCCGTCGGCAGCACCGGCGATGTCTGGGACCGCTACATGGTGCGTCTCGAGGAGATGCGCCAGTCGGTCAGCATCATCCGCCAGGCGATCGCCGGCTTTCCGGAGGGCGAACTCTTCGCCGATTCGGACACCAAAGTGACCCTGCCGCACAAGGATGCCGTCTACGGCTCGATCGAAGGTCTGATCCACCAGTTCGAGATCATCATGCTCAACCGCGGTGCCCGCGCCCCCCGCGGGGAGGCCTATATCCCCACCGAGGGTCCAAACGGCGAACTCGGCTATCACGTCATCAGCAACGAGGGCAACGGCCCCTACCGGTTCCGCGTGCGGCCCCCCTCTTTCTATAATTTCCAGATCATCCCCAGCCTGCTGCGCGGCCGCCTGCTCTCCGATACCGTGGCCATCCTCAGCAGTCTGAATATCATCGCAGGCGAGCTCGACCGTTAAATGCCGGCACCGCCCGGGCGCACCTGCGGCCCCGGCGCTGCCCTGGCCGACGGGGCGAAGACACTCCTCCCGACGAACTTTTTAACCGGGCCCAAGGCCCGCAGGACGATCAGAGATGAGCATAGCTTTCAGCGAAACGGCCCTGAAGAGAGTTGAAAAACTTCTCGGCCACTATCCCGACAAGGAGGCGGCGCTCCTCCAGGTACTCCACATCGCCAGATCCGAGTTCAAGACCATCACACCGGAGGTGATGGAATACATCGCCGGTCTGCTCGGGCTCTCCCCGCTCCAGGTCATGGATGTGGTCTCCTTTTACACCCTCTATCCGCGCCAGGAGGAGGGACGCTATACCATCCAGGTCTGCGCCACCCTTTCCTGCGCCCTGCTCGGTGCCGAATCGCTGGTCGACCACCTCGAGAAAAAGCTGGGAATCAGGGTGGGTGAGACCACGCCTGACAGGAAATTCACCCTTAAAAAGGTGGAGTGCCTGGGCTCCTGTGGCACCGCCCCGGTGATGCAGATCAACGACGATTATTACGAGAATCTTACCGTCGAGAAAATCGACGCCATTTTGGCGAATTTGCCCTGATTTAGCAGGATAGAGGCGCATGAGCGAGCAATATTTCCTCCACAACATTGGCAAGCCGGAATCGAAGAGCCTGGACTTTTATCTCACCGCGCAGGGCTATTCGGCCTGGCAGAAGGTGGTCAGGCAGTGGCAGCCGGCCGACGTCATCGAAGAGGTTAAAAAGTCGGGACTACGCGGCCGCGGCGGCGCGGGTTTCCCAACCGGCATGAAATGGAGCTTTGTGCCGCGCGATTCGGAAAAGCCGAAATATCTGGTCTGCAACGCGGACGAGTCCGAGCCCGGCACCTTCAAGGACCGCTATCTGATCGAGCACGAGCCCCACATGCTCCTCGAGGGCATCGCCATCGCCTCATTCGCCATCGATGCCCACAGCGCCTACATCTACATCCGCGGCGAATTCGTCCATGGCGCCCAGGTGCTGGAGGAGGCTATCGCCGAGGCGGAGGCGAAGAATCTGCTCGGCAGGAATATCCTCGGCAGCGGCTACGATCTGCAGGTGACTGTCCATCGCGGCGCCGGCGCCTACATCTGCGGCGAGGAGACCGGCCTGCTCGAATCGCTCGAGGGCAAGCGCGGCTGGCCGCGCCTGAAACCCCCCTTTCCGGCGGTCGTCGGCGCCTTCAAGAGCCCGACTGTGGTCAATAACGTCGAGACCCTCGCCAATCTGCCGCTGATCTTCAACCATGGCGCCGAGTGGTTCGCCGCCATCGGGCCCAATCCCAAGAACACCGGCCCCAAACTTTACTGCGTCAGCGGCCACGTCAAACGGCCCGGGCTCTATGAATTTCCCATGGGCAAGAACCTCAAGGAGCTGATCTTCGATGACTGTGGGGGCATCCGCGGCGGCAAAAAATTAAAGGCGGTCATCCCCGGGGGCTCCTCGGTACCGGTGCTCAAGGCCGACCAGATCGACGTCAGCATGGATTACGAGTCGCTGGCCGCGGCCGGCTCCATGCTCGGTTCCGCCGGCGTGATCATCATGGACGAGGATACCTGCATGGTCAACGCTCTCTACAACCTTGAGCGCTTTTACGCCCATGAGTCCTGCGGCCAATGCACCCCCTGCCGCGAGGGGACGACCTGGATGGTCAAGATCCTCAAGCGCCTCGAGATGGGCGGAGGCCGCCCCGAAGACCTGCCCCTTCTGGAGGATATCGCCCGTCATATCAATTTTCGCACGATCTGTCCGCTTGGTGATGCCGCAGCCATGCCGGCGGCGAGTTTTCTCAAACAGTTTCGCGACGAGTTCGCGGCTCATGCCGAACTCGGCCGTTGTCCGCAGCGGCGCTAAAGGAATCCCACTAACCAGCAGAATGAACCCATGCCCACTATCAAGATAGATGGAAAAGAGATCACCGTCGATGCCGGCACGACCATCCTCAAGGCGGCACTAGCCCATGGCATCGAGATCCCCCATTACTGCTACCATCCGGCCCTGACCATCGCCGGCAGCTGCCGCATGTGCCTGGTCGAGCTGGAGGGCAGCCCCAAACTGGTCCTCTCCTGCGCCACCGAGGTCAAGGAGGGGATGGTGGTCCATACCCAGACCGAACAGGTCAGGGATGCCCGCCGGAGCATGCTCGAGTTCTTCCTCATCAACCATCCCCTCGACTGCCCGATCTGCGACAAGGCGGGCGAGTGCCTGCTCCAGGACTATACCTTCAAATACGGCTCTTCCCACAGCCGCATGGTGGAGGAGAAGCGGGTGCGTCCGGTCAAGGATCTGGGGGGCAACATTTTGCTCTACCGCAACCGCTGCGTCCTCTGCACCCGCTGCGTGCGTTTTTTCGAGGATGTCGTCGGCGAGCCCTATCTCATCGTCGAGAACCGCGGCTACCACAGCGACATCTCGGTCTTTCCCGGCCGCGGTCTGACCCACAAGATGGCGGGCAATGTCGTCGAGATCTGCCCGGTCGGTTGCCTCATCGACAAGGATTTCCTCTTCAACGCCCGCGTCTGGAACCTCCAGCGCACCCGGAGCATCTGTCCGGGCTGCAGCAGCGGCTGCAATATTTTTCTCGAGCACAAGGATAACCGTATCTACCGTATCCGCTCGCGCGAAAACGGGGCGGTCAACCAGCAGTGGATCTGCGACGACGGCCGCTACCTTTACCACCGCTATGAGGAGCTCGACCGTTTGACCGCGCCGCGGGACAAACAGCAGAAGGCGATCAGCCATGCAGCCGCCTGCGAGGCGATCGCCGCTCATATCGCCACGCTGCAGAAAGAGGGGCGTCTGGGTGAGGCCGCCCTGTGCGGATCGGCCTGGGCCACGGTCGAGGACAACTTTATGCTGCGCCGCCTCTTCGCCGACGGCCTCGGCATGCGCAATGTTTTTCTTCACGCCCCGGCGCCGGAGGGGGAGGAGGTTGTTTACAAGAGCGGTTTCACCATCCGTGCCGATAAAAGCCCCAACCGCCGCGGCGCCCGGCTGGTTCTGGAGAGCGACCGGGAGCTCTGGCAGGGCATCCGGGAGGGAAAGATCCGGACGCTCTTTCTGCTTGGCGGCGGTGCCGCGCTCGAGCTGACTGATGAGCAGAAGAAGCTCCTCAGCGGCCTTGAGATGCTGGTGGTTTGGGATGTCGCTGCCGGCGATCTGGTCCGGGCGGCCGATGTGTCCCTGCCCATGACCTCTTTCAGCGAGCAGGAGGGCACCTTTGTCAACGCCGGGGGCCGCCTGCAACGGATCCACGCCGCACTGCAGCCGCCCGCCGGAGTCAAACCGGCCTGGAGCAGCATGGCCGACGTGGCTGCGCTGCTGCAGCAGCCCGTGACGGCGGTCACCGCGGCCGATGTTTTCAATGACCTCGCAGCCCGTATTCCGGCTTGCGCGGGGCTCTCTTATTTCAAACTTGCAGATGTTGGTGTTCAACTGAGCTAAGGAACCGGTATGAACGAATTGGGATTTGCCTGGATCGACATAGGCATCCTTTTGCTAAAGATCCTCGCCGTCATCGTGGTCAACCTGGTCATCCTCATGATCATGGAGTGGGCTGAACGCCGCGTCAGCGCTTTCATCCAGGACCGCCTCGGCCCCAACCGTGTGGGACCGGCGGGGCTCTTCCAGGCGGTCGCCGACGGCATCAAGTTCTTTTTCAAGGAGGAGGTCGTCCCGTCCGGTGCGGACAAGTGGCTCTACACCTTCGCTCCCGTGCTGGTTCTGGTGCCGGCCCTGATGACTTTTGCCGCCATTCCCTTTGGCGCCACCCTGGAGTTATTCGGCCACACCGTGCCCCTGCAGATCGTCGACCTCAACGTCGGCTTTCTCTACATCTTCGCCCTGGTCTCGCTCGGGGTCTACGGCGTGGTCCTCGGGGGCTGGGCCTCGAACAGCAAGTATCCCTTCCTCGGCGGCCTGCGCGCTTCGGCGCAGATGATCAGCTATGAGCTTGCGCTGGGCATGTCGGTCATCGGCATCGTCATGATCACCGGGTCGCTGCGCCTGAGCAGCATCGTCGATTACCAGAGCGGCCTGCTCTTCGGCTTTCTGCCGCGCTGGAATGTCTTTCTGCAGCCCCTGGCCTTCATCACCTTTCTCGTCGCCGCCTTCGCCGAGACCAACCGGCTGCCCTTCGACCTGGCCGAGTCCGAGCCCGAACTCGTCGGCGGGTATCACACCGAGTACAGCTCGATGAAGTTTGCGATGTTTTTCATGGGTGAGTATATCGCGCTGATCACCACTGCCGCCCTTCTGACCACCCTCTTTTTCGGCGGCTGGGATTTCCCCTGGGTCGATGAGGCGGCGCTCGGCATCTGGGGCGTGCTGCTTTCGATCATTGCCTTTACGCTCAAGACCGGCTTTTTTCTCTTTTTCTTTCTCTGGGTGCGCTGGACCATCCCGAGATTCCGTTTCGACCAGCTGATGCGCATCGGCTGGAAGGTGTTGATCCCCCTGGCCCTGCTGAACATTGTGCTCACCGGCACCGGGCTGTTGTTCGTGCGCTAGGAAAAGCTGCAGGCGGGAAATCGCGCAGAGCCGCCGGCGAAGCCCAGAGTGGCCGCCGGCACTGTTGATAAAAGCTGTCATTAATGCAATCCAGGGAGTTTTATGGGTGTCAAGAATGTCGGATATCGTCCCGCCCGTTGGGATTCTTCCTACTTTCCGGGGATCCTCAAGGGCATGTGGATCACAATAAAGCACTTTTTCTCGAAAAAATATACGGTCTCCTATCCTGAGGAAAAGTGGCCGGTGCCGCCGGGCCACCGCGGCGCCATCCGCCTCAACAAGGATGAGCAGGGGCGGATCAAGTGCGTGGCCTGCGAAATGTGCTCGACCGCCTGTCCCGCCAAGTGCATCAGCATGGTGGCGGGCGTGGCTCCCTGGCCTGACCGCGACAAGTACCCGGTCGAGTTCAAAATCGATATGCTGCGCTGCATACTCTGCGGAATGTGCCAGGAGGCCTGCCCTGAGGCGGCGATCGAGCTGACGGAAATTTACGATTTCTCCGCCTACAGCCGTGAGGCGCTGATCTGGGACAAGGAGCGTCTGCTTAAAAATTACGATATCACGGCGGACGGCAAGTATTTTGAACGGAGCAAGACGGAGACGGGTATGTAGCTCCCCGCTCTGCGCCGGCCGGGGGCTCCCCCTCCATGGGCGGGAGGCGGGCACTGCTGCAGCGGCAGGTCCGTATAAAGCCGGCCTGCTGACACCACCCGGCATGACCGGCTGCAGCCTGCAGCCGGATGAAAACCTGTAACCTGGGAAGTGAGCATGATTCCGATACTCTTTTTTCTCTTCGCCGGACTGGCGATCGCAGCGGCCCTCCTGATGGTAACGCATAAAAATCCGGTCTACTGCGCCATTTTTCTCATCATCACCTTCTTCGCCCTGGCCGGACTCTACTTTCTCCTCGGCGCCCAGTTCCTCAGCGTCGTGCAGGTGATCGTCTACGCCGGCGCCATCATGGTTCTTTTCGTCTTTGTGATCATGCTGCTCAACCTCAGCGAAGAGGCCCGGCTGCCGGCCGGACGCTCCTATCAGACCGGCTTCGGCATCGCCTTCGCGGCCATCCTGGCTGTGCAGCTGCTGGTGATGGTGGCCGCCGGAACCAGGCTTATCGGCAGCCTGACCGGAGAGGCCCCGGCGTCGGGCACCGTCGAGAAGCTGGGCGCAACCCTTTTCAGCACCTATCTTTATCCCTTTGAAGTCGCCTCGGTGCTGCTCCTCACCGGCATCGTCGGCGCCATCATCCTCGGCAGCAAAAAGCTGCCGAAAGAGCAATGAGGATCCGATCGCTATGAACGCCATCCCCCTGGACTATTTTCTGCTCGTCGCAGCCGCGCTGTTCGCCATCGGTGTGGCGGGCGTGCTCGTGCGCCGCAACGCCCTTATCATCCTGATGAGCATCGAGCTGATGCTCAATGCGGTCAATCTGACCTTCATCACCTTCGCCGCCAGGTGGCAGGCGCTGGATGGCCAGCTTTTCGTCTTTTTCATCATGGCTGTGGCCGCAGCTGAAGTGGCGGTCGGCCTGGCGGTCATCATCTCGGTCTTTCGTCTGCGCGGCACGGTGCACGTCGACGAGATCAATCTGCTGAAGGGCTGATCCGGCCCCGCCTTTCGCCGCGCAGCAGCGGTTGAGGCGGCGGACCGGAGGCGCCCCGGACAACTTCCGAGAACGACAGGAGTATACATGTTCGATTTGGTTTGGCTGATACCCCTTTTCCCCCTGCTGGGGCTGATCATCAATGCGCTGACCGGATGGAAGAACTCCGGCAACAGGCCGGGCATCATCGCCAGCGCGGCCGTGGGACTCGCCTTTGCCACAGCGGTAGCGCTCTTTTTTGAGCTGCTGCGGCTGCCAGCGGCGGAACGGCTGGTGGAGGTGCCTCTCTTCAGGTGGATCACCGCCGGGGCTCTCAGCACCGAAATCGCCTTTCAGATCGATCCCCTCTCGATGGTGATGGTCCTGGTCGTCACCGGCGTCTCCTTCATCATCCACATCTACGCCATCGGCTATATGCACAGCGACCGCGGCTTTAACCGCTTTTTTATCTTTCTCAACCTCTTCGTCTTTGCCATGCTGATCCTGGTGACGGCGAATAACTTTTTGATGATGTTCATCGGCTGGGAGGGGGTCGGCCTCTGCTCCTACCTCCTGATCGGCTTCTGGTATCAGGATGACTATAACTCCTATGCCGGGCGCAAGGCTTTTGTCGTCAACCGCATCGGCGATTTCGGCTTTCTTCTGGCGATCTTTCTCATCTACGCCACCTTTCACACCCTCGATTTCACCGAGGTCTTTGGCCAGGCCGCGGCCCTGCCGATGGGGGCCGGCACCCTGACGGCGATCGCTCTGCTCCTCTTCGTCGGCGCCGCCGGCAAGTCGGCCCAACTGCCGCTCTACGTCTGGCTGCCCGATGCCATGGCCGGCCCGACTCCGGTCAGCGCCCTGATTCACGCCGCCACCATGGTCACCGCCGGCGTCTATATGATCGCCCGTGCCAACATCATCTACACCCTTGCCCCGGCCGCCGCGGCGGTCGTTGCCGTCGTCGGCGCCCTCACCGCCCTCTACGCGGCGACCATCGGTCTGACCCAGTTCGATATCAAGCGCGTCCTCGCCTACTCCACTATCAGCCAGCTCGGCTATATGTTCATCGGCGTCGGGGTCGGCGCCTTTGCCGCCGGCATCTTTCATCTCATGACCCACGCCTTTTTCAAGGCCCTGCTCTTCATGGCGGCCGGCAGCGTCATGCACGCCATGTCCAATCAGACCGACCTGCGCGTTATGGGCGGCCTGAAAGCAAAAATGCCGCGCACTTTCTGGACCATGCTTATCGGCACCCTGGCGATCGCCGGCATTCCCGGTTTCTCCGGCTTTTTCAGCAAGGATGAGATCCTCTGGCAGGCCTGGTCCGGAGTCCATGGGGCGCCCTGGCTCTGGCTCATCGGCGCCGTCGCCGCGGCTCTGACCACCTTTTACATGTTCCGTCTGATCTTCATGACCTTCTTCGGGACCCTGCGCGCCGATGAAAAGATCGCCCATCATGTGCATGAATCGCCCGGCGTGATGACTTGGCCGCTGATCATCCTGGCGGTGCTCTCGGTCATCGGCGGCTATGTCGGCATCCCGGCGGTGCTCGGCGGCAGCAACCACTTTGAACATTTCCTCGCGCCGGTCTTTGCCGCGAGTACGGAGATGCGGGGAGCAGCAGCCCACGGCGGGGCGGAGAGCCACGCGGCCGGCCACAGCCTCGAGCTGCTGCTCATGGGCATCGTTTTTCTGCTCGTCCTCGTCAGCCTGTGGCTGGCCTGGCGCTACTACGGGCGCAAGAGCGATCTGCCCGCCCGCACAGCCGCCAAACTCGGCGCGGCTTACCGCCTGGTCTTCAACAAGTACTATGTCGATGAGTTCTATGATGCGGTCATCGCGCGTCCCCTGCGCCGGCTCTCCGAATCGGCACTCTGGCGCTTCATCGACGTCAGGATCATCGACGGCTCGATCAACGGTACGGCCGCCCTGATCGGCGCCGGAGCGCGGGCCTTGAGCGCCCTCCAGACCGGCTTCGTCCAGAACTACGCCCTGGCTTTTGTTTTTGGCGTGATCGCACTCCTCGTCTATCTCTTTTTATAGGTGAAGCAGTTGCCCATTATTCGGGAGCATCTTCATGAGTGATTTGAGCACCATGCCCATACTGACCATCCTCACCTTTCTGCCGCTGGCGGGCGCGCTTGTGCTGCTCTTCGTGCCGCGCCAGCAGGAAGCGCTGATCCGCTACTTCACCCTGGTGCTGACCCTGGCGGTTTTTCTCCTCTCCCTGCCGCTCTTCACCGCTTTTGACGGAGCCAACCCCGGCTTCCAGTTCGAGGAGAACCGGTCATGGATCCCCTCGGCAGGGATCGGCTACCACCTTGGCGTTGACGGCATCAGCCTGCTGATGGTCATGCTCACCGCTTTCCTGACCCCGCTGGTGATCCTCTCCAGCTGGCGCTCCGTGACCAAAAAGGTCAAGGAATATATGATCATGTTCCTGGTGCTCGAGACCGCCATGCTCGGAGTTTTTTTGAGTCTGGATTTGGTCCTCTTTTATCTCTTCTGGGAGGGGATGCTCATCCCGATGTATTTCATCATCGGCGTCTGGGGAGGGGAGCGCCGGCTCTATGCGGCGATCAAGTTTTTCCTCTTCACCATGTTTGGCGGCGTGCTGATGCTGGTCGCCATCCTGGCGCTCTATTTCATGCACGGCGGCCAGAGCGGCATTTATACATTTGACTATACCGCCCTCAGCCAGATGCTCATCGCCAGCAAGAGTCAGGTCTGGCTCTTCTTCGCTTTCAGCCTCGCCTTTGCGATCAAGGTGCCGATGTTCCCCTTCCACACCTGGCTGCCGGATGCCCATGTCGAAGCTCCGACCGGAGGCAGCGTCATCCTCGCCGGCATCCTCCTCAAGATGGGCACCTATGGTTTTCTGCGCTTCTGCATTCCCTTTTTCCCGAATGCCGCGCAGCAATACGGCTGGCTGATCATGCTGCTGGCGGTGATCGGCATCATCTACGGTGCTTTGGTCAGCTGGGTGCAGCCGGATCTGAAAAAGCTGGTCGCCTTTTCGTCGGTCAGCCACCTCGGCTTTGTCATGCTGGGCATTTTCGCCCTCACCCTGCAGTCGGTGCAGGGGGGATTGATTCAGATGGTCAACCATGGCCTCTCCACCGGCGCGCTCTTCCTTCTGGTCGGGATGATCTATGAACGCCGTCACACCCGCATGATCGCCGATTTCGGCGGGCTGGCGCGGCAGATGCCAATCTTTGTGACCTTTTTTCTCATCATCACACTCTCTTCGATCGGTCTGCCGGGCCTCAATGGTTTTGTCGGTGAGTTCATGATCCTTCTCGGCACCTTCGAGGCGCACAAGATCTTTGCGGTTCTCGCCACCACCGGCGTGATCCTCTCGGCGGTTTACATGCTTACCATGTTTCAGCGGGTCAATTACGGCAAGCTCGACAAACCCGAAAACCAGGCCCTGAAGGATCTGAATGGCCGCGAGATCGCCACGCTGGTGCCGATCGTCCTGCTTTGCCTCTGGATCGGTCTCTATCCCGCCACTTTTCTCGACAAGAGCGAGGCCGCGGCGCAGAAAATGCTGGACGAGCACAGGATCAAGCTGGACAAGATCGCCCTCATCGATGAATTGTCCGGCAGTCAATCGAAAGTGATCAACCCTAAATAAGAGGAAAGACATGGAGTTGTCCGCTCCACTGATCCAGCTGGATCTGATCTCCCCGCAGCTCATTGTCCTGGCCGCAGCCATCCTTCTCCTGCTGCTGCCGCTCTTCCGGCGCAGCCTGAGCCGCGAATTTCTCTCCGCCATCGCGCTGGCCGGGCTCGTGGCGGCCCTGGTGGCGACCATCTGGCTGTGGTCCCGTCCCAGCTGGGGTTTTGCGGGCATGGTCACGGTTGACCGGTTCGCCCTGGCCTTCCAGACTCTCTTTCTCCTCGGCGGTCTGCTCACGGTGCTGATCTCCCTCAACCGCGTCGAGGAAGAGTATGTTCAGTATGGCGATCTCTTTGGATTGCTGCTCCTGGCCATTTTCGGTCTTATGGTCATGACTTCGACCACCCATTTTCTGATCGTGTTTCTCGGGCTGGAGGTCCTCTCCATCGCCCTCTATGTGATGGCCGGATATCGCAAGATGCGCGTCGACTCGCTCGAAGCGGCGCTCAAGTATCTCCTTCTCGGCGCTTTCGCCACCGGATTTTTCCTCTACGGGGTGGCCCTCATCTACGGCGCCACCGGACAGCTGGAAATGGCGCACATCCGCGAGGCTGCAGCGGCGGGCGGCTCGGGCTGGCTTCTCACCGCGGGAGCCCTCCTGGTGCTCGTCGGGTTCGCCTTCAAGGCGGCCCTGGTGCCCTTTCATATGTGGACCCCGGATGTCTACCAGGGGGCGCCGACGCCGGTGACCGCCTTCATGTCCACCGGAACCAAGGCCGCGGCCTTTGCAGTGCTGGCGCGGGTCGTCACCCTTGTCATGCCGGAGGGGACCATCGCCTGGGGCACCATACTGTCGATCCTGGCCGTGCTGACCATGACCGTCGGCAACCTGATGGCCATCGTCCAGTCCAATGTCAAGCGCATGCTCGCCTATTCGAGCATCGCCCATGCCGGCTATCTGCTCGTCGCCCTGGCGGCCGGCAATGCCGCCGGCCGGAGCGCCATTCTCTACTATCTGCTGGTCTATACCCTGATGAACGCCGGCGCCTTTGGGGTGATCGCCTGGCTCGGGCGCGGCCTGCGTGAGGAGCGCCTCAGCTTCGAGAGCTATCGCGGCCTGGGCTATCGCTATCCCTTCGTCAGCCTGGCGATGGCAGTTTTTATGTTCAGTCTGGCCGGCATTCCGCCAACCGGCGGCTTTCTCGGCAAATTTTTCCTCTTCGCCGCCGCCGTCAAGGCGGGATATATTCCCCTGGTTGTCATCGCAGTGTTGAACGCTGTGGTTTCGGTCTTTTATTATCTGCGCCTGGTGATCAATCTCTATATGCGCGAGGCGGATGAACCGGCCGAGGCGGCCAAAGCCCACCCCGGTCTGATCGCCGCCCTTGTCATCGCCCTGATCGGTGTGCTCTGGCTGGGGGTCGCGCCGGGTGGACTGCTCGGAGTGTTCGATGCTGCGGCTGCAATCGGGATGTAGCCGGATAAAAAATGGGTCATCCGATTAATGCGTACCTGGACCTCTACGGTCCACTTAAAACCGGTCTCTCCACTTCTAATGACAGCGCCGAATTGTCTGTCGACCAGCCTGGTCCGCCTGCATTACTGTCCTTGCAAAAAAAATCTTCTTAAAAAATACCAACCCGCATGAGAGCCGTTTTTTGTGGGCGTTGGCTGTGTTGACCGGACCCCATATGCTCTTCCCTGTTCCTATCCGTATCCGCGGTTGCGTTTTTCACCACACTCACCATGGTCGCGGCTGTCCAAAAAGTATCGAGGAGCAGCGGTTAACCATGCGAGCGTTTCTTGCCTGTTTGGTTGTTAAGGTTTGTACCGTTGTCGCTATTCTCGGATAAAGGGTTCTCCATGTCCTTTGCCATCATGGCGGGAATGGTTCTCTTTTCAGACCGGAGGTCAAGTTGAAAACGTTCAAGATTTCATTATTTGTCTTCCTGCTTATGCTCTGCCCGGTTTTTGCGGCCAGGATCTATTTTGTCGGCGTTAACGATCAGCAGCAGTGGAGCGAATATCGCATCCGGGCTTCGGAACTCTATCAGGGATCCTATTTTCATCACTCGGAGTACACGTCATTCACCGAGTTCAGGATCGTAGCGGATTATTGGGGAAACCGCCCCAACGATGAGCCCTTTGTTTTTAATTACGAGTTCGAATTGCCTGAGGCAGCTGTCGTGATTGGCGCGGCGGTGCAGTTGGAGGGCACCTGGCACACCGCCCATACTCAGGATCTGCTCACGGCCGAGAGCTTGTTTGATTCCACGGCCATCAACCGGCCGCGCTGCCTGCTACGCCAGTTCGTCTCCCGGAATTATGACGGCTCCAATAATTACCAGCGCTATCTGATGCAGGTTTCTCCGACCTGGTACGGAACGTCTTTTAACATCTCGATCACCTATTTGATTAAAAACACGCTCGAACTTTACCACGAACGCAGTCCGCTGTTCACCTACGGATTTCCGCCCTATCATGATGTCTCGGCGATGAATTACTACTTTTTGGATACCGATGAGCCGGAAACGCAGCCTGTACTGGAACATTCGTACAAGACTTTTCCTTTTTACAAGACACAAGATGGCTGGTGGAAAAGCAGTTTCATGGGCACAGATATCGGGAGCTACTACAATTTTGGGGGCATGACCTGGCTGAAATCCAGACAGTCACAGCCAAAACTCTATCTTTTTCAGGATGGCAGCGAGAACTATTATCTCCTGTCCGCAATACCACCTCTGGAACCTCAGCAGCGTCCACTCAAGAAAATTCTTTTACTCTTCGATGTGGGCACTGCCACTAGCGGTGACCGTGAATTCATCCTCGACTCGTTTCAGGATGTGGTGCAACTGGGCTACTCAGGCTACGATTCCATCAATGTATTGCTCATGCATGATTTAGCGCCGCGATTTCTGCGTCCGCGTTTTGTGTCCGCCAGCGCTGAAAATTTGAACACGCTTTTCGCAGAGATGCGCAGCCAGCCTGTTCCGCAATTAAATGCCACGGTTCAGCTCTTGCGCGAGGCTGTGGACTATTTCAACTTGCTGCAAACAGATGGCGAAATCTGGTTGCTCTCCACGGCGGAACGGGACGCCAATCCCGTGGCCAAAGCCAACGATATCATCGCGTTAACCGTCGCAAAACTCAAACAGGATGTTGCCATCAAAATCCTTGCTTGCGGAGGGGGCGGCAACGATTATCTCTATGAAAATCTCGCCCGGCTGACGCGGGGCGCTGTCCTGCGTCCAAGCTCGGTGAAAACCTATCACCTGAAACTGGCCTTGGCGGATCTGCTCTCACCGGCGCTGGATCTCATGGAGGTGGATCTTGCGCCTTCCGGCGGTTATACCAAAGGCCGTTATAATTTCGATCTCTCCAGAACCCACTATCCGATCTATTATCCTTTTATCGAGATCGGCCGCGCGGTGGGCGGCCTGCCATTTGCCGCCGATTTTTATGGCAATACCGGCGGACAGTGGTTCCATAAACAACTGCAAATCACTTCATCGGCGAGCATTCCGCAGCTCAAACAGATCAAGACTTTATGGCATGCCCAACATGTGAAAGAGCTGCTGCGCCAGCCTCAATCCTGGAACCTGATCGACGAGATCGGCCGGATTGGCAAGGAGAATCATTTCGTCACGCCCTACAGCGCTCTGGTGATTCCTTCGGAGGCAGGCTATGCCGGATTCAAGCGTCTGGCAGAAGGCGACACACTGACTCTGGCAAAGTCCGGTCCGGTTCTTCCTGAACAATTCGAGGTCAGGGCCTATCCCAATCCCTTCAATGCACAACTCCAAATCACGGTGCGGATGAATCCTTTGGCTGTGGATGGCCAGGTGGATATTCGCATCTACGATCTGCTGGGCCGGCAGGTGCGAGCGTGGCGGCAAAATGTACCCGCTCATGAGAGCAGCCTGCTTCTGATCTGGGATGGTACAGATGAGAAAAGTGAATCCGCTGGCAGCGGCGTCTATTTCGTCAGCGTGCAGCGGGATCACCAGCGTCAGATCGCCAAGATAACGTGTCTGAAGTGAGTGGGAGGACGACCATGAAAACAATGCGCTTAATATATATTGGACTTTTGCTGGCTTCCTGTGCCTGGGCGACACGCATCAGCGTCTATGAGGCGGGATATCCGCAAAACCGCGATGATAATCTCTACGTCAAACCGGTCACCGATGTGATTTACCAGCATGGCGTCTATATCGAGCACCAGCTTCACATCTCTTTCGCTTATGATTTTAATTCCTGGTTTTTTAAAAATTATGAAGAGCTGGAACTGGAGTGGACCTTTCAGCTGCCCGAAGAGGCGGTGGTCTATAACCTCTATTGCTGGAAAGGCGATTCCGTGGTGCGCGCCACCATGCTGGACAAATGGACCGCCCTGCAGATGTTCGATGAAAAAACCAGTCCGATTCGCGAGCCTGCGCTGTTGATACGCTCACTGCCGACCTACAATCGCCAGGTGGAGTATACCCTGCGCATTTTTCCGATCCGGCGTTTCGAAGTCAATCGGGTGATGATTCAGTATCTGGTGCCGGCGCGGCCGTCGAGCGGATCGCTGCGCACCTGGCTGCCCATCCCGCAGGTGACAGCTACTTCCGGCGGCGCCAAAAATCTCCGCGTCCTGTCTTTCTATGACGCGCGGCCCGATACCGTTGCGGTGGTGGGATATCAAAATATCGTATTTCAACACTATCCCGAAGACAAATTATGGGAAACCACCTTGCCCGTGCGTTATGGCGAGTACGCCGAATTGGTCATGCCTTCGCCAATTCAGGATGAATACTATATTTCCACGTTTAAAAAGAACGAGGAGATCTTTTATCAGCTCGCGGTCTATCCCCCGAATCTGTCCCTTTCGCCTAGTCCGCGCAAGATACTCATTTTGCTGGATTATAATCCGGGCAACAGCAGCGGATTGACATCCGATCTGGTGGTGACCTCGCTCAAGGAGACACTGGAGCGCAGCCTCTCAGCCGCGGATTCCATTTCGGTGATAGCGGCATTTGCGGATATCGTTCCAGGCAGTGATGGGTGGGTTGCCGCAACGCAGGAAAATATCGACGGGATCTTTAATCGTCTCGCGGGGCGGCTCTTTTTAAATGTCAACTTTTCCCAGGAACTGTTACTGGCAGCGCAGTCGTTCCTGCAGCGCAATGGCACGGGCGAGCTGCTCTGGATCACCAACCGCTCCGATTTTCCCACATATACCGATGAGTCGAGGGAGTATGCATACGAAATCCTCGCGCTTTTGCCCGAAAATACCATGATGCATGTGCTGGATCTGGAAAATGTCTATCCAATGAGCCATTATGGCAGCGACATCGGCTATGGCAACCGCAGCTACACGTTCCTGTCCGAATTAACGCGCATCACCGGCGGACATCTTTTCTTTTATCGCTTTCACCCCTTGAAAACCGCTCTGGCGGCGATCTTTTTTGAAAAGGTGGCCCATTATAACGAGATCGAGGTGCAGACGCGCATGCAGGATGGCTACACCTTTGACCGCCGGGATTACGCGCCCTTCGAGGGCTATTATCCCATGGATTTTCCTATCATCCAGACCGGCCGCCTGCAGGGAAATTTTCCCATGTCGGTTACAGTCATTGCCAATACCTTGCAGCAGTCGGTCAAAAAGGATCTGGTCATCCCGGCGGAGGCGGTGCAGCCGGGCAGCGACCACCTCTACACTGCGTTTTATGGGCAGCAGCTGCAAAAGCTGGCGCGGCGCTATCAAAACAACTGGGTCGTCAATGAGATCATCGCGCTGAGTCTGGAAACCGGTGTGCTCTCACCCTACACGGCTTTTCTCGTTCCGGATAAGTGGCAATCGTATTATGTGCCGGAGTTTGTCGATGAGACGGTGAAGGGCAGCACGCCGGTGGAGACGCATCCGGTGGTGATGGATAGTCTGCTCTGCGTTAAAGCATCGCCCAATCCCTTCAATCCGCGCACGACCCTGCATATCGATGTGCCGGTGCGGGGTGATTTCCGGGTGGATATCTACAATCTCGCGGGTCAATTGGTACGCCGTTTCGAGCGCAGCGCCGCCGTGGCCGGCCGCTATAAAGTCATCTGGGATGCTACTTCAGATGCGGGTCTGCCGGTGACCAGCGGCATCTATGTGGCGCGGATTACTGCGCAGAATCAGGTTAAAACGATTCGTTTGACGCTGCTGCGATAAGGAAAATTTTCCGAATTGGAGTCAGAGGCGGCTGCGAGGGAATTGAATGTGCCGCGTACGCCCCGGGCCAATTCCCTACTGCTTCAAGGCGGCTTTGGAAAAGATCCACTCCGGGATTGCCTGGTCGAAGGCGATCTTTTTGGTCAGGAACTCCGTCCCCTTGCCCTGCCTGAGCATATCCTTGTAGAGCATTTTCATCGGGTACCATCGTCCCGCTATCTGCTGCACATCCGTCAGCAGCGCCGTCTTTAAAAGTTTGCCGCTCCTGGCGTAGAGCTCCTGGCGCAGCGGGATATAACGCTCACGGTCGACCCAGATCTTCTGTTTGGGATAGGCGGCGTCGGTCACCCGGGCGGTGAGCTCGAGGATCCAGGTGGGGCGGCCGTCGATGCTCTCCTCGCCGGTAATCGCCGCGTCGTAAATCTCCGTGAGCTTGCGGTCATCCATCATATCCTCATAGGAGAGGTCGCTGCCCATCATCGACTGGCGCAGCAGGTGGCCGGAGATCTGCACGGTGCGGTCGGTGCCCGGCGAATAGATCCAGAGCTGGCCCTCGAGCTTGAGCATCTTGGTCCCCTGTTCGGCGGCAGGCGAGAGATACTCGGTGAAGGCCTTGCGGGTGCCCTCGGCGTAGCTTTTGGCGGTGAGGGTGCGGCTGCCGCGCCGGCCGTGGATGGTCATGGCGGATTCGGTCACCCGGTTGCGGGCGGAGAGGTTTTCATCGACTTTGGCAATGATCTCGCCGGCGGTCTGGGCGGGCGAAGAGCCGGAGAGGAAGGCCAGGGCGAGGCAGAGGATTTTGTAGTTCATGCTTCAAGCTCCTTGAACAGCCGCGCAGTGCTGCGCTTGTAGATGCGAATGCCGGAGAGGGCGTTGCCCAGGGTCATGGACAAGAGCCCGGGGATGAAGCCGATCCAGTAATCGGTGGCGCTGATCTGCGTCCTCACCACCGAGGGCATCATCATGGTCGAGGCCTTCATGGCGTTGCCGATATCCAGACCCACTACCTGCAGATACCAGGCCAGGCCCAGCCCGAGCAGGGTGCCGGTCACCGAACCGGTCAGGCCGATGAGGAGGGCTTCATAGATCAGAGTCTTGTAGATGTGGCTCTTCTCTTCGCCGAGGGCGAGGCGGACGCCGAATTCGCCGTGGCGGCGCAGGCCGCCGATGAGGCCGGTGTTCCACAGGACGACGGACATGGCCAGCACAAAGATCATGACCATGATGGTGCCGATGGCATTGGTATAGTCAATCAGCTGTGCCATCCCCTCCTGGTCGCGCATGGTGATCATGACCGGAGCGAACTCGTCCGCCCCGGGGGGCCGGCCGCTGTTGAAGCGGTCGGCGAACTGCTGTGATACCTGCCTGTCGAAGCGGCCGTTGCGGAAAAAGCCGAGGATCTCCCCGGCGGCATCCTGCATGGCCAGGGTCTGACGGCCCGCGGCCAGATCGATGATGATGGCGCCGTGGTCGAGCACCTCTGAGCCGAAACGGACGGTGCCGGCGACGGTGAAATTGTGAAAGGCCAGGCTGCCCTCCATGGTGCTGCCGAAAAAGGTGAACGAGTCGCCCGGCCGGACGGCAAATTTTTCAGCGAAATCGTGGGTGATGAGGGCTTCGCGTTCATCGCGCGGCATGCGGCCGGAGTGCAGGGCCTGGGGGAGGTTGAAACGGCCGGGCTCGCGCGCATCCGGCGAGAGGAGGTCGATGGCATAGCCCGCCACCGGGCCCTGGGCGCGGGTCTCGCCCGCGCTGTCGGGGAAATCGATGAGGCCGCCGAATCGGATCCGCGGTGCCCAGTCGATTTCAGGCATCTCCGCGGCCAGCTGTTCGACCATCTCGCCGGTGCCGGTGAGGGCGAGGTCGACCGGCATCTGAGCCTGATCTTCGGCGTAGGCGCGGGTCATCACCTTGAGGTGGCCGGTGGCGAAGTGGGCGCTCATGGTATAGGCCTCGCCCATGACCCCCTGGATCCAGGCGTGTGCCAGTACGGTGAGGGCGACGCCGGTGGTGATGACGATGATGGGCATGAGGCTGCGATGGCGGTCGTGCAAAATGCCCTTGAGGAGAAATCGGATCACGCTGGCTTTCCTTTCAAGCGAAATGGGCGGCGAATGGAGCAGTTACCCTGGCCAGCCTCTCTGGCCCCGGTTTCACTGGATCTTGCCGCGCAGGGCTTCCGTGGGTTTCAGACGGGCGATCCGGCGCGCCGGCAGATAACTGACGACAGCCGTCGACAGGATAACCACAGTAACGGAAAAGAGCACCATGCCTGCACTGTAGACCGGGAGCATCTTGTCGCCGATAGTCATGCCGGTAGCGTCGGCGACCTCCGGCATGGAGATGCCATGGGTGCCGAGCCAGTGCAGCAGCGGCAGCCCGTAGATCGAAGCCAGGAGCAGGGCGAAAAGGCTGTGGGCGGCTCCCTCGACGGTGAAAAGGCGGATGACCTGGCCACGGGTCATGCCCAGGGCCATGTAGGTGCCGATCTCGCGCCGGCGCCGGAAGATCGAGAGCACCTGGCTGTCAAATATCGCCAGCAGGGCGATGGCCAGCATGGTGCCGTAGACGATGGCCGAGCCGGCCTTTTTACTCTCGATGATCTCCGTGAACTCTTTGAGCAGGAAATCGGGATCCTTGAAGGTCCAGCCCGCGAGCGGGACGGGCGGCAGGTCCCGGGCCGTGACCAGGAGGGTGGCTTCGTCCGCCATCCCGGTCATCTCCTGCACCTTGTCGAGCGGCAGCCATATTTGTCCCTGATCGATGGAGGGGATGTTGGCCTTGAAGATATCGACGATGGTGACCTCGCGGGCGTCGAAGACCCCGTGGACGTCGCGCCAGCGCAGCAGCAGGGCATCGCCAGGCTGCAGCCGCAGGGCAGCGGCCATGCGCCGGCCGATGAGGGCGGGGATCTCGACCGAGTCGGCTGCCAGGCAGGCGGTGGGGAGGCTGAGGATCTGTTGACCGGCCGGGATGCCCCGCAGAAGGAGGTTGACCATGCGGCCGTCGGGATAGGCGGTGGCCTGGGTGATCAGCACCGGCACGATCCTGCCCGCGGCGGTCAGTTCCCGCGCCTGCGGGCTGAGGGGCGCGTGGGCATCCTGCAGTGAAAAGGGATCGAAGCGGTCGTAGGAGGGATGCCAGTATTGGCCGCCGCCGATCTCCCACTCCCGGGTGTCGTTGCGGGCCTGGAGATTCCAGCCGTCGAGCAGCCCGTGGTAAAAGACCATCACCACAAAGGCGATGGAGAGGACGCCGGCGGTCAGCCAGGTACGCAGGCCGGCGCCCAGAAGGTTTTTTATGGCCAGTCTAAGGGCGAGCATAATCTTCCTCCCCGGGGAGTTCAGACCTCCCGGCCTCGCCGGAGGCGGGCGGGTGGTCACCTTCCGCTGCGTTCTCTATCCGTTCGTCGCGGGCCACGCGGCCGTCCTCTAACCCTATGATGCGATCCAGATAGCGCATCACCTTCTCGTCATGGGTGGCAAAAATAAAGGTCGTGCCCAGCTCGCGGTTGAGCCTTTTCATGGTGCGCAGGATGTGATGCGAGTTGTCGGCGTCGAGGTTGGCGGAGGGCTCGTCGGCAAGGACGAGCTGGGGGCGCTTGACCATGGCGCGGGCGATGGAGACGCGCTGGCATTCACCGCCGGAGAGCTGGGCGGGCCGGGACTGCGCCTTTTCCGCCAGCCCGACCCATTCCAGGGCCTCCATCACCGCTTTTTTACGTGCGGCGGCGCTGCCCTTTTGCAGCAGCAGGGGAAACTCGACGTTGTCATAGACCGTAAAGACCG
Source organism: bacterium (assembly GCA_029560815.1). The sequence goes on along the minus strand of JAKQKF010000060.1, from coordinate 18,156 downwards.
GCAGCAGGTTGTAGGTCTGAAAGATAAAGCCGATGTGGTGGTTACGCAGGGCGGCCGACTCGTGGTGGCTGAGCCGCGCGACTTCCTTACCTAGCACGATCACGGAGCCCGCGCTGGGCGCATCTAGAGAGCCGATGATGTTGAGCAGGGTGGTTTTGCCCGAACCGCTCGGGCCGACCAGGCCGGCGAATTCGCCCTTTTCGAAGCTGAGGGTGATGCCCCGCAGGGCGGTGAAGGTGCCGTCGCCGATGGGAAAGCGCTTGACCAGCTCCCGGATGTCGATGATGGTTTGGTTTTCCATAGTCCGATTCTTTAATGGTTATAGATCAGCATGATTTGACCTCCCCGGCCCGCGAAAACGGCGCCGCCTTCGCCGGAGTGTCCGGGCAGGAACAGCCGCTCCGGATTCAACCAGGCCATCAGGCTGATGGCCAGGTTGTCGTACTGCCGGCGCCAGCTGGCGAACCGGTAAAGCTCCTGCTCGTCCCAGTCCGCGTACAGGATCGCGGAGAGCTGGTCGAAGAGGCTGAGAGGATAGGTGAGGGAGAGGCCGGCCAACGCGCGGGCGCCATCGAGGCCGGGGCCCTCCGGACCGGCGGCGAACCAGAGATTCTCGCAAAGCAGATGGAGGCCGTTGCCGATACCGAAGGTATAATCGGATCCGATCGTCAGCAGGGTCTCGTTCCTGAGGGGAGCGGGAGAATGGCCGCTGCGGATCCAGGCGCCCTCGAACCACAGTCCCACCAGCCAGTCCCATTTGGCGTCCAGGCCGATGCGGCTTTCACTAATCTCCGCCAGAACATCCCTTTGTGTCCAGGCCTCCCCCGCCGGCGCTGCTTCACCGGCCAGGGCGCGGCCGTCGGCGGTACGGAGATGACCGGAGAGGCCGATCTCCCCGCCGGGGAGAGGGTACTGAATCCTTCCGCCCCATTCGGGACGGCTGCGATTCGACGGCATCAGCTCCCAGCTTCTCAGCTGCTCAGCGGGGCGGAGCAGCCAGAGCCAGAGGGTGGCGTTATTGAGAAAATAATAGCGTCCGAGCAGCCCCCAGGCGCCGTCGGTGAGCTGGAGGGGGTCGCGCGGATCGGCCGCATCGAACCACATCAGGGGGCGGAGCAGAAGAGCCGAGCCGAAATTGATCTTTTGCAGGCCGAGCCGGATCTCGAACCGGGGTGCCGAATAGCGCAGCCAGAGACGGTAGGGCTTGATGTCACCGCGGCTCTCCGCAGAGTCGAACGGCTGGGCGGAGAATCCGGCATTGAGATGGAGCGAGGCCTCGAAATCGGCTGTTTTGCCGCCGATGGTGCGCCGACCGTTGAGTTGGGGAATATAGCGGCCGCCCAGCTGGAGCGGATAAAGGGCGCCGCTGCTGTAGTTGCCCCAGCACGAAGCCTGCCCCTTGACAAGGAGTTCGCCATCGGCGGCGATGGCGGGGCGGAGTGTCAGCAGTATTGCTATATAAATCAAATACTTAAAAATATTCATTCTGCATTCCGGGCCTGAGGGCGCAGCCGGAGGCGGACTGCAAATTTCGCTTGTCCGCTTATGATGGGTTATGTATATTGAAGATAAATGATATAATCATCTTATGCAATAAAGATTTCTTAACCGCCGGTGTCCGGCCCTGCCTGGATCCTGCGGGACGAGTGGCTGCAGCGGAAGGCGTAAAACGCTTGTTATTGGTACTGTTTATTGTTAAAATAAAGAGGTTTGGCAAGAGCAACCGCATGATCTAGCCGGTTTCACGCGAACAGGTCCGATAGCGCTGGAGGAGCGTACTGTGAAAGACACCACCAAGGCGGTTGTGCGCACTTGCTTCTTTCTCGCAGGCGGGTATCTCCTCTATATGGCTTTCAAGCTCAAGCCCGAGCCTGATGAAAAACCCCTCCTCATACTCTCCGGCCTGATTCTGACGCTTTCATCTCTTTATGCCAAGTGGATCGGCGCCTTGATTATTCTCGTCGGAGTAGTCCTCTGCGGACTGGAGTATTCCCGTCTCTCCCAGCCGGGGATCGGCTTCAATCCTGATCTCGGGGGCTATGTATACGGCCTGGCCGCAATGATCATCGGCGGCATCCTCATCACCGTCGCACCCTCTAAAAAGAAAGATAAGACTGAGTAGGCTCCGGCTGCGGCCGCAGCTCCGGGCCACTCCCGGCGGCCGCCGCGAAGGTCCTGCACGCCCCCGCGCGCTGGCGTCATCGTTCTCCAATCCCCCCTCTCTCCGCAGCCCAGGCCCCTGCCGGGGACCGTTCAGAGCACAATTTCTTCATGCACATAGCGGACCCGGCGTCCGGCGAGATCGGCCATGATCCGCTCGAAACACTCCCCCTCTCCGCCGATGTATTCCGGCGGGCAGATACCTTTGCGAACGAAATGGCCGTTCAGAATCAGGCGCGCCGCGGCCGTGGCGGTGTAGCCGGTCGTCCTCGCCATGGAGGAGGTGCGGGTGGCCGGATCATAGGTGTCATAGAGATGGTAGATATGTCTCAGCCGCCGTTCGCCGGCTCGCCCTTCGAGAGTGATGCGCATGATGGTGAACTCGTGCTCCTCCTCACCCAATTGCCACAGCGGCAGGAGCAGCCGGCTGGTCAGTGCGCGCGGGGCGACCATGACGCCCTGGACAGAGATCGGCTCATCCGAGAAAAAGCCGGATTCGCGCAGGATTTTCATCAGCTGGCAGTGGCCCGGGTAACGCATGGTCTTTTCGCGCATCTCGGGAATTTTGGTCGTGGTGAGCAGCGTGCGCAGCCCATCCGTATTGAAGGCTTCGAGCGTGCCGACCGGGGCGAGATTCACCAGCTCCGGCTCGGACAGCGCCGGCCGGGTCACGATGCGCCCGTTCTCCACCAGGCGGGCCGGGCGGAGATACTCCTCGATCACATCGAGAGGGGAGAAGGGGGCTTTGTACTCAAATGGCCAGGTGCGCGTCTGCGGCAGACCGCCCACCAGACACTCGAAAGAGTCGATCTGCATGGAGCGCTGATGATGGCCGATGATGAGGTTGCTCATGCCGGGCGCTACGCCGCAGTCGGTCACGGCGGTGACGCCCCTGGCCCTGGCCAGGGCATCGAGGCTGAAGGGGTCCTCGGGGAAGAAGGAGATATCGACGCAGTTCACACCCGCGGAGATCACGGCTTCCAGGGTTTTGCAGCCCATGAAGCCGGGGAGGGCGCCGATGACCAGATCCTGGCCGGACACCAGGGGGCCGATAGTTTCGAACTGTGCGAGGTCAGCCGTCACGGTCCGGATCGGGTGCTCCTGGGCCAGTTTGAGCAGCGTATCGGCATGGATGTCCACGGAAGTGACCTCATAATCGCGGCAGAGGTCGATGGCCATGGCCCGGCCGACGAGTCCGGCGCCGAGCACCATGATCTTTTTCATAGAGTCCCTTTCAGCTGGCTGGTTTGCGGTTCAGGTGATCCGGGATAAAATTGTTGTGGAAAAGTAAAAGTATTTTGCCATATTTACAAGGCCTTTGACAGAGGCGTTTATTTACTGCCATCCTTAAAAGGAGTTCAAACCATGAAGCAACTGCTCTGTTTTGCCCTGCTGGCGGGACTCGCCGGTTGTGCCGGCACGCTGCCCCAGGGCGCAGTGCCGGTCGAGAATTTTAACCTGGACCGCTACCTCGGCACCTGGTACGAGATCGCCCGCCTCGACCACTCCTTCGAACGGGGGCTCAGCCGCGCCACGGCGTTCTATGCGCTCAATGAGGACGGCTCGGTGCGGGTGGTCAACCGGGGATACCAGGAGGAAAAAAAGAAGTGGAAGGAGGCGGTGGGCAAGGCCAAATTCGTCGGCGAGCGGAACATCGGGCGGTTGAAGGTCTCTTTTTTCGGCCCTTTTTACGGCGGCTACAACATCATCGATCTCGATGACGCCTACTCGCGGGTATTGATCTGCAGCAACAGCACTAAATACCTCTGGATCCTGGCGCGCGAACCGCAGCTTTCTCAGGATGTATTGACCGGGCTGGTCGGCAAGGCCCGGGCGCTGAACTTTCCCGTCGACCAGCTCATCTACGTGGACCAAAGCCCGGTCCCTGAACCGCCCGTGCAATAGAGCTATCTGCGCAGTTCCGTTTTATGTCCCGTTGATCGTCCGCATGAGATAATAGTCGATGCTGTCGGCCAGGGCCTGCCAGCTCGCCTCGATAATATTCTCCGAGACCCCCACCGTGCCCCAGGAGCTTTTGCCGTCGGTCGATTCGATATAGACGCGCACGGTGGCTGCGGTGGCGAGGTCGCTGTTGAGAACACGCACCTTATAGTCCGCCAGTTTGACGTTTTCCAGGCCGGGGTAGAAGGGGTGGAGGGCTTTGCGCAGGGCGCGGTCCAGGGAGTCAACCGGACCGTGCCCCTCGGCAGCGGTGTGCTCGATCTGCCCCTTGACGTTGATCTTGAGGATGGCCTCGGCGCGAAGAAAGCCGTTTTCACTCTTGTCGATGATCACGCGCGCGCTTTCCAGGCTGAAATAGGGGGCATATTGGCCCGCGCTCTTTTTGATCAGCACTTCGAGCGAGCCGTCCGCCCCCTCGTACTGGTAGCCGAGATGTTCCATCTCCTTGAGCTGACTGACCATTTTCCGGACTTCCGCCCGGTCGCTGGTGATATCGATGCCCATCTCGCCAGCCTTGTAAAGGATGTTGCTCTGGCCGGATTGGTCCGAGACCAGGACGCGGCGGTGGTTGCCGACCCGCTCCGGCGCGACATGCTCATAGGTGCGGCGGTTGCGCTGGATGGCGCTGACATGTATGCCCGCCTTGTGGGCGAAAGCGCTGTTGCCCACGTAAGGGCTTGCCTCGTGATGGGGGAGGTTGGCGATTTCGCTGACATAGCGGGAGAGGCTGGTCAGCTCCTGCAGCGCGACTGCTGTCGCGAGCGGGATTTCCAGTTTCAGTGACGCACCGGCGATGATCGAACAGAGATTGGCGTTGCCGCAGCGTTCTCCGTAGCCGTTGATCGTCCCCTGGATATGGCGCAGGCCGAGGCCGAGGGCGGCGAGGCTGTTGGCCACCGCGACGTCACCGTCGTTGTGGGCATGCAGGCCGAGCGGCATGCCCGGGAAGCGCGCCTGGACCGCCCGGATGATCTCGACCAGCTTTAGCGTGAGAGTGCCGCCGTTGGTGTCACAGAGGACGATGCAGGCAGCGCCTGCTTCCTGCGCTGTTGCGAGGGTGCGGAGGGCATATTCGGGATCGGCGAGATAGCCGTCAAAAAAGTGTTCGGCGTCGTAAATGACCTCCTTGCCATGGTCATCGAGAAAGGCGACGGAATCGCGGATGAGGTTGAGGTTCTCCTCGAGGGTGGTGCGCAGTCCCTCGATGACATGGAGGTCCCATGATTTGCCGAAGATGGTGATGACAGGGGTCTCCGCTTCGAGCAGGGCGTGGAGGTTGGGATCCTCGCCGGCAGGGGTGTTGACCTTGCGGGTGCTGCCGAAGGCGGCGATGCGGGCGTTTTTCCAGGGCGCAGCGGCGGCGCGGTGGAAGAATTCGAGGTCCTTGGGGTTGGAGCCCGGCCAGCCGCCCTCGATGTAATCCACGCCGAAAGCGTCGAGCCGCTGCGCGATCTTGAGCTTGTCGCCGGCCGAGAAGGAGATCCCCTCGCTCTGGCCGCCGTCGCGCAGGGTGGTGTCGTAGAGTATCAACCGATCTTGCATTCAGGGCTCCTTGTGCAGACAATGCGCGCAGAGGCGCCGGGAAGCGGAGACAAACAGAAGCTGGAAAAATCCTCTTCTACTCTGCCGCCCGGCTCCTCTGCGCGATTTATTTTCCGGGTTGTCAGGTTTCTGAAAGATATAACCTAGATATCAGTATAGGCTTGGCGAATTCTTGCCCCCATCTCCGCCGTGCCGATCCATGGCGTCCCGGCCGGTGCGATGTCGCGGGTGCGCGCTCCGCTCTCGAGAACCCGGCTGACCGCCTGATCGAGCTTGTCGGCTTCCCCGGCCATATCAAAGCTGTAGCGCAGCATCATCCCGACCGAAGAGATGGTAGCGATGGGATTGGCGAGGTCCCGGCCGGCGATGTCGGGCGCCGAGCCGTGTACGGGTTCATAAAGGGCGGTGCCGCTGCCGAGGCTGGCCGAGGGGAGCATGCCCAGCGAGCCGGTCAGCATCGCGGCCTCGTCACTGAGGATATCCCCGAACATATTTTCGGTGAGGAGGACGTCGAACTGGCCCGGATTGCGCACCAGCTGCATGGCGCAGTTGTCGACGTACATATGATCGAGGGCGACATCGGGGTACTCTCCGGCGACCTCGATCACGACCCGGCGCCAGAACTGCGAAACCTCGAGTACGTTGGCCTTGTCCACCGAGGTCACCTTGCCCCGGCGCCGGCGGGCGGCCTCGAAGGCGATCCGGGCGATGCGGTCGACCTCGTGGCGGTGGTAGATCATGGTGTTGTAGCCGCGATCCTCCAAAAGCCCGCGCGGCTGGCCGAAATAGAGGCCGCCGGTGAGTTCGCGCACGATGAGGATGTCAATATCGCGCACCAGCTCGGCCTTGAGGCTCGAGGCCTCCGCCAGACTCGGATAGATGCGGGCCGGACGGAGGTTGGCGTAGAGGCCGAGTTCGCCGCGCAGGCCAAGCAGGCCGCGTTCCGGGCGCCGCTCGGGGGGCTGGGTGTCCCAGCGGGGATGACCAATCGCCCCGAGCAGCACCACGTCGCTGCGCTTGCAGAGATCGAGGGTGGCCGCCGGCAGGGGCTCCCCGCAATTTTCGAGCGCCGAGCCCCCGACCAGGGCTTGCTTGAAAGCGAGTTCAAGGCCGCATCGCCGGCCGGCGATCTCGAGCACTTGCACTGCTTCATGGACCACCTCCGGACCGATGCCGTCGCCCGGGAGGATGGCGATCTGTTTTTTCATAGAGATTCTCCCTGGTTATGCTCCGGCCGGGCGGGGGAGGCCCCTGCGGCCAGGATGCGGTTGAGAGCATTGAGATAGGCGCGGATGGAGGCCTCGATGATGTCGGTGGAGGCGCCGCGGCCGAGCCAGGTTGTGCCTTGATGGCGGACGCGGACGACCACCTCGCCGACCGCCTCCTTGCCCCCGGTGACCCCGCGCAAATTGTAGTCCTGGAGGGTGACCGGCAGATCGACGATGCGGTTGAGGGCGTTATAGGCGGCGTCGACCGGGCCGTCGCCGACGGCCGCCTCCTGCAGGCTCTCCTCGCCGCGGCGCAGCACCACGGTCGCGGTCGGCACCGTCTTGTTGCCCGAGAGGATGTGAAAATAGTCGAGCTTCCAGGTCTCGGCCGTCTCGCCGGTCTCGGCGCTCATCAGGGCGAGGAGATCCTCGTCATAGACCTCCTTCTTGCGGTCGGCGATCTCGAGGAAGCGCTGATAGATCACGTCGAGTTCGGCGGGCTGGAGGGCGTAACCCAGCTCCGACAGACGGTTCTTGAGACCGTGGCGGCCGGAGTGGCGGCCGAGGACGATGGCATTTGAGGAGAGGCCGATCTCCTGGGGAGTCATAATCTCGTAAGTGGCGGCGTCCTTGATCACGGCATCCTGATGGATGCCCGATTCGTGAGCAAAGGCGTTGGCGCCGACGATGGCCTTGTTGGGCTGCACCGGGATGCCCATCAGCGACGAGACCAGCTTGCTGGTGCGCATGATCTCGCGGGTTTCGATGCCGGTGCTCTTTTGGTAAAAGTCGGCCCGCGTCTTGAGGGCCATGACCACCTCCTCAAGAGAGGCATTGCCGGCGCGTTCGCCGACCCCGTTAACGGTCACCTCCACCTGGCCGGCCCCGTTCCGGATCGCGGCCAGGGTATTGGCGACCGCCATGCCGAGATCATTGTGACAGTGGACACTGAGCACAGCCCGCGCCATGTTGGGCACCTTTTCGCGCACCGTGCGGATCAGGGCGCCGAACTGCTCGGGCATGGCAAAACCTACCGTGTCGGGTATGTTGATCGAGGTCGCGCCGGCATCGATGGCCGCCTCGACGATGCGCAGCAGGAAATCGACCCCGGTACGGGAAGAGTCCTCGGGTGAGAATTCCACCTCCCTGCAGCAGGACTTGGCCCGCCTGACCCCGGCGACAGCCATCGCGAGGATCTCCTCCTCGCTCTTGCGGAATTTCTTCTCCATATGGATCCTGGAGGTGGCTACGAAAACATGGATGCGCGGCCGCTCTGCCCCCTTCAGGGCCTCCCAGGCCGCATCGATATCCGCGTCGATGCAGCGGGCCAGCGCGACGATGGCCGGCCCCTTGACCTGACCGGCAATGAGGCGCACTCCGTCGAACTGGGCCTGCGAGGAGACCGGGAAACCGGCCTCGATGGCATCGACCCTGAGGCGGGCAAGCTGTTCGGCGATGGTCAGCTTTTCGCTCACGGTGAGACTGGCGCCGGGGGATTGCTCCCCATCGCGCAGGGTGGTGTCGAAGATCAAAACCTGTTCTTGCGGCACGTTGTGCCTCCTTGTCATTTTTTCAGCCAGCTCATCATGCTGCGCAGCTGCGCCCCCACCTTTTCGATCGGCCACTCCTGCATCATGCGGCGCAGGGCCTTGAAGCGCGGCGCATGGGCCTGGTTCTCCAGCACCCATTCGGTGGCGAACTGGCCGCTCTGGATCTCGGCCAGGATCTCCGCCATAGCCCTGCGGCTCTCGGAACCGATCACCCGCGGCCCGCGGGTCAGCCCCCCGAACTCGGCGGTGTCGCTGACCGAATAGTACATCCGCGTAAGCCCCCCCTCGTTGATGAGATCGACGATCAGCTTGAGTTCATGCAGACATTCGAAATAGGCGATCTCCGGTTCATAGCCGGCGTCAACCAGCGTCTGATAGCCGGCGCGGATCAGCTCGGTGACCCCGCCGCAGAGCACTGCCTGCTCGCCAAAGAGGTCGGTTTCGGTTTCCTCACGGAAAGAGGTTTCAAGCACGCCGGCGCGGGTGCCGCCGATCCCCCTGGCATAGGCCAAAGCGATCTCGCGCGCCCGGCCGGAAGCGTTCTGATGTACGGCGATGAGACAGGGCACGCCGTTGCCCTCCTGATAGACCCGCCGCACCAGATGACCCGGCGATTTGGGGGCGATCATGATTACATCCACGCCGGCGGGGGGGAGGATCTGGTGAAAGTGGATGTTGAAGCCGTGGGCAAAGGCCAGCACTTTGCCGGAGGTGAGTGCGGGCGCAATCGACTCGGCGTAGACTCCGGGCTGGGTCTGATCGGGAAGCAGCACCATGATCAGATCGGCGGCGGTGCAGGCCTCCTGCACGGACAGCACCTGCAGCCCCTCCTTCCCGGCCGCGGTTTTTGAATGGCTGCCGGCGTGCAGGCCGACGACGACCTTGATGCCGCTGTCGCGGAGGTTGAGGGCGTGGGCGTGGCCCTGGCTGCCGTAGCCGAGCACGGCGACGGTTTTGTCCTTCAGCAGGCCGGGATCGGCATCCTGTTTATAATAAAGTTTCATGCTATCTCCTTTGCGATAATGATTTATCGGGAACCAACTCATTTCTCACAGTGGCACAGAGGTCACTGAGATTGAAAACAGCTGTTTAGCCACCACGGTGTCTCCGTGACTCCGTGTGAAACGCTTTTACTCACTGCTTCTGGGGTTGAAATCGCGGACCATCGCGATCGGGCCGGTGCGGGCTACCTCCTTCAGGCCGAAGGGCCGCAGAGTCTGCAGAAAAGCGGCCACCTTGGACTCGCTGCCGGCCAGCTCAAAGGTGAGCGATTTGGCCGAGATGTCGACGACCTTGGCGCTAAAGATGTTACCGACCAGCGAGGCCTCGGTTCGCCTGGCCGGCTGGCAGTGGATCTTGACCAGCAGCAGCTCGCGGTTGACGAAATCCTCTCTGGTCACATCGGTGACGCGGATGACGTCGATCAGCTTGTTGAGCTGTTTGTTAACCTGTTCGATGATCCGGTCATCGCCGATTACGACCAGGGTGATGCGGGCAGTGCACTCCTCTATCGCCTTGCCGGCGACGATGCTCTCAATATTGTAGCCGCGGGCGCTGAAGAGCCCGACGATGCGCGCCATCACCCCGGCGCTGTTCTCCACTTCCAGATTGATGATATGTCTCATCAGGCCATTCCTCTCAGCATTTCGTTCAATCCCGCTCCTGCCGGCACCATCGGGAAGACGTTCTCCTCCTCACTGATCATGAATTCGACGATGGCGGGCCCTGCATGAGCGAAGGCTTTTTCCAGGATCGGCATCACCTCCCCGGGCCGGTCCGAGCGGAAACCCGGGATGTTATAGGCTGCACCCAGCTTGACAAAGTCAGGCAGGTAGATCGGACAGGAATCGCTGCTGCCGTCGCACTGTTCGGGGCAGCGGGCGTCGCGGTTGAGGCAGACGCCGGAGAAGCGGCGCTTGTAAAAAATGGACTGCCATTGGCGAACCATGCCGAGTGAGCGGTTATTGAGGATGACGATCTTGACCGGCAGGTTGTAGAGAGCGGCGGTGGCCAGCTCCTGAATGTTCATCTGGATGCTGCCGTCGCCGGCGATGTCGATGACCAGCCGGCCGGGATGGGCCACCTGCGCCCCGATCGCCGCCGGGAAACCGAAGCCCATGGTGCCGAGGCCGCCCGAGCTGATCCAGGTGCGAGGTTCGATGAAATCGTAGAACTGGGCGCTCCACATCTGGTTCTGCCCCACCTCCGTGGCGATGATCGCCTGGTGCCCGGTCATCTCCGCAATCGTGCGAATCACCGCCTGCGGTGAGATGCCGCCATTCTGGGTGTACTGCAGGGGATGATCCCTCTTCCAGCCCGCAACCACCTGCAGCCAGGATTCGTGGCTTCTGCTCTCGACCAGCTGATTGAGCTCGGTGAGGACACAGCGGATGTCACCGACCAGGGGGATGGAGACCTTGACATTCTTGCGGATGGTGGCGGGATCGACGTCGATGTGGATGATCTCCGCCCGGGGGGCGAACTTGCTCACCTTGCCGGTGACGCGGTCATCGAAGCGCACGCCGATGGCGATGAGAAGGTCGGCCTCCTGGATGGAATAGTTGGCGTAGGCGGAGCCATGCATGCCCACCATCTTGAGAGCGAGGGGGTCGGTCTCGGGAAAGGCCCCCAGTCCCATCAGGGAGGTGGTGACCGGCGCCTGGATGTGGCGGGCCAGAAAGGCCAGTTCGCCGGCGGCGCCGCTGGAGATGACTCCGCCGCCGGCGAAGATGACGGGCCGTTCGGCACGGTTGATGCGGGCGGCGGCTTTCTGGATCTGGGGCAGGTGGCCGGCGATGGTGGGCTTGTAGCTGCGGATGCTCACCTCTTCCGGATAGGGAACGGAGGTTGCGGCTTGCTGGATATCCTTGGGGATGTCGATGAGGACGGGACCTGGACGGCCGCTGCGGGCGATATAAAAGGCCGATTTGAGCAGGCGGGGCAGCTCATCGACCTCGTTGACGAGGAAATTGTGTTTGGTGATCGAGCGGGTGATGCCGAGCATATCCGCTTCCTGAAAGGCGTCGTTGCCGATCAGGCTGGTCGGGACCTGGCCGGTTATGGCCACCAGCGGAATGGAGTCCATATAGGCGGTTGCCAGTCCGGTGACCAGATTGGTGGCGCCGGGGCCGGAAGTCGCCACACAGACCCCGACCTCGCCCGTGGCGCGGGCGAAGCCGTCGGCGGCATGCGCCGCCCCCTGCTCATGGCGGGTGAGGTAGAAGGGCATCCCCGCCGAATAGAGTGTATCAAAGATGTCGATCACCATGCCGCCCGGATATCCGAAGAGGGCGCGCACACCCTCCTGCTGCAAGGCGTGGATGATCATCTCTGCGCCGGTCATGATGATATTCCTTCTGCTGGGGGCCGCCGCCGGCAACTAAAATAAGCGGCAAGCCGTTATGAGCCTGCGGCTGCAGAGGGAATACGCAATGGGTACGGGGTATTGAAAAATGGTGGAGTAAAGTGCGGTTTTCCTCTTGCAGCCTTGATTTAGTAGATAATCAGAAGCAAGAGGTTAATAAGAATGAGATGCAGAATAGCGAGCGCCCGCAGGGAGCCTGTGGATAATGCGAGGTGGGAGCGCAGCACACCCAGGCCGTCATGACCGGAGTCATGAAAGCGGGAAAGAGCGATGTGATGCGCGTGGTGCATGGTGGTCCTGACGGGTTAATAGGGTCTATTTTTTTAATATAACCGAAAAATGGTCCAATGTCAAACTAATTCTTCAGTCAGGATAAAATAGTTGCCCGCAGCCCTTTATTCGGGCGGACTTGCCAGAATGCGGATAGTGCTTGACATTAAACGCCTGAAGTGTTATTTTCACGGAAGTGAAAAATTACAGCGGCTCTGGGCCGCGGTTGCCGGGAGTATTCTATGAGATGGTTGGCACAGGTTCTGGCGGGCATGGCCATGATGATTTCTGTTTTCGGGGCCGGCTGCGGTGGCGGCCGGCTGCCCCTCCTCTACATCGGCAAGTACAATGAACAGGGCGGAGCGGGCCTGCAGGCGGTGCGGTGGGACGCCGGTAAAGGTGAATTCCACCTTGCTGCCGAGGGCGACGCGGGTATCAACCCCTCTTATTTCTGCATCTCCGCAAAGCGGGGGCTGATCCATGCCATCAATGAGGTCGATGATTTCGGCGGTGAAAAGGCCGGTGGCATCACTACCCTGGCGATCGATGCCGCTTCCGGCGCGCTGCGCAAGGTCAGCGAACTGGCTGTGCCCGATGGAGGTCCCTGCTATATCGCTTTTTCGCGGGCGGAGGATTATCTGCTCGTCGCCAATTACGGCGGAGGGAGCGTCGCCGTCGTCCGTCTCGACGCCCGGGGCCTCCCGGAAGCGGTGACCGATTTTCATAAATTCGACGGGGGGGAGGGCCGCACCGCGCGGGCGCACATGATCGCACCGGGACCCGCCGGCGACCGCATCCTCGTCACCGACCTCGGCCTCGACCGGGTGACACGTTACGACCTCGACCGCAGCGCGGGTGTGCTGCGGCCGGTTGCGCAGGGCGAGGCGGCGCTGCCGAAGGGCGCCGGTCCGCGCCATTTTGCTTTCAGCAGGGAGGGCGCCTGCCTCTACGTGATCAACGAGCGCAATTCGACCATCACTCTCTTTTCGTCCAGTTCGGACGCTCTCGAGGAGATCCAGACGGTCTCCACTCTTCCCGAAGGTTTTAGCGGTATCAATTATTGTGCCGATCTCCACCTCGGCCGGGATGGCCGTTTTCTCTATGGCACCAACCGCGGCCACAACTCCATCGTCACTTTCTCGATTGCGCCGGACGGCCGGTTGACCCTGGCCGGCCATACCCCCTGCGGCGGCGACTGGCCGCGCAATTTTGTCATCGATCCCTCGGGAAGATACCTGGTGGTGGCCAACCAGCGCTCGGATAGTGCCGTCTTCTTTGAGATCGATCAGCGGAGCGGCCTGCCCGTTCCTCTGCAGCAGGAGTTCAGGACCACCGCTCCCGCCTGCCTCAAATTCGCGCAGTAATTTCCGGCCGCGATTTTGGATCAGCCTCCCGCCGGATAATCATACTGCCGGCGCGGGGGCGATACTACTCCGGTTGCACATGCTCTGTTTTACACAGGCTTCAGCTTTCGGGCGATGGAGCTTGACTTTTTTATTCTGGAGGCAACGGATGAGATCAGACAGCGTTAAAAAGGGCATCGACCGCGCGCCACACCGCAGCCTGCTCAAGGCCACCGGCCTGACCGATGCGGACATGGAAAAACCCTTCATCGGCATCTGCAACTCCTATATCGACCTGATTCCGGGCCATGTCCACCTCCAGGAGTTCGGCCGCAAGGTGAAAGCGTCGGTGCGCGCGGCCGGCGGCGTCCCGTTTGAGTTCAATACCATCGGCGTCGACGACGGTATCGCCATGGGGCATGCCGGCATGAACTACAGCCTCGCCTCGCGCGAGCTGATCGCCGACTGCGTCGAGACCGTGGCTGAGGCGCACCGGCTCGACGCCCTGGTCTGCATCCCCAACTGTGACAAGATCGTGCCGGGCATGCTGATGGCGGCGGCGCGGCTGAACATCCCGGCCCTCTTCATCTCCGGCGGCCCGATGGCCAAGGGCCGCACAGCTGCGGGCGAACCGGTTGATTTGATCTCGATCTTTGAGGGGGTTGGTCAGTATCACGCCGGCAGGATTCCGGCTGAAGCACTCAAGGAGCTCGAGGACCGCGGCTGTCCCGGCTGCGGCAGCTGCTCAGGGATGTTCACCGCCAACAGCATGAACTGTCTGATGGAGGCCCTTGGCATGGCCCTGCCGGGCAACGGGACCATCCTCGCCATCGATCCCCGCCGGGAGGAGCTGATCCGCCGGAGCGGGCCGGCGGTGATGGAACTGCTCGCACGCGATCTCAAGCCCCTGGATATCCTCACGCCGCAGGCTTTTCACAACGCCCTGGTCCTCGACCTGGCCATGGGCGGATCGACCAACACCATCCTGCATACCCTGGCCATCGCGCACGAGGCGGGGGTCAAGATCGATCTGCAGGAGATCAACCGCCTGGCGAAGCGGGTGCCCTACCTCTGCAAGGTCTCGCCGGCCTCGCGAACGGTTCACATCGAGGACGTCGACCGCGCCGGGGGCATCTCCGCCATCCTCAAAGAGCTGACCAACATACCCGGGCTGTTGGATGAGACCGCCCTCACCGTGACCGGCAGGAGCCTGGGTGAGAACATCGCTCCGGCACTCATCCACGACGAGGAGGTGATCCGGCGGATCGGGAATCCGTACGCCCTCCGTGGCGGTCTGGCGCTCCTCTTCGGCAATCTTGCGCCGCGGGGCGCAGCCGTCAAGACCGGGGCTGTGGCCCCCGGGATGTGGAACCACCAGGGTCCGGCGCGGGTATTTGACAGCGAGGAGGAGGCCATCGCCGCGATCAACGGCGGCCGGATCAAGCCCGGTGATGTGGTGGTGATCCGCTACTGCGGTCCCAAGGGCGGACCGGGCATGCCCGAAATGCTGGCGCCGACCTCGGCGATCATGGGGATGGGGCTGGGCGAGAGCGTCGCCCTGATCACCGACGGCCGTTTCTCGGGCGGCACCCGCGGGGCCTGCATCGGCCACGTCAGCCCCGAAGCGGCGGCCGGCGGCCCGATCGCCGCCCTGCGCGAGGGCGATCCCATCCTGATCGATCTGCATAACTGCACACTCGACACCCTGCTGGACGCGGCCGAGATCAAGCGCAGGCTGGACTCCCTGCCGGCCTTTCAGCCCCGCTACCGGCGCGGCTGGCTGGCGCGCTACACCCGGCTGGTCACCTCCGCCGACACCGGCGCGGTGCTGGAAAACAACGAACCTGAATAGAAAGTGGTGCATGATGAGCGACACCCCTCCGAAAAACCTCTTTGCCAAAATCTGGGACGAGCATATCGTGAGCCAGGAGCCCGGCGCTCCGGCCCTTCTTTACATCGATCTCCATCTCGTCCATGAAGTGACTTCACCGCAGGCCTTTCAGGGACTGCGCGAGCGCGGTCTCGGTGTACGCCGTCCCGGACAGACTGTTGCGACGGTGGACCATTCCATTCCGACGCTCAACCCCTCCCTGCCCTGGAGTGACCCGCTGGCGGCGGCTCAGGTCCGGCAGCTCGAGAAAAACTGCGCCGAATTCGGCATCCCCCTCTACGGCACCGCCCATCCCGGGCGCGGCATCGTCCACGTCATCGGACCCGAACTGGGGCTCACGCAGCCGGGAATGACCATCGTCTGCGGCGACAGCCATACGGCCACCCACGGCGCCTTCGGGGCTCTCGCTTTCGGCATCGGCACCAGCGAGGTCGAACATGTGCTGGCGACCCAGACCTTGCTCCAGAATCGGCCGCGCACGATGGAAGTGCGGGTTGAAGGAACGTCAGGGCCGGGGGTGACGGCCAAGGATATCATCCTCGCCCTGATCGCCAAAATCGGTGTCAGCGGCGGGACCGGCTGCGTCATCGAGTACTGCGGCAGCGCCATCCGCGGTCTCGACATGGAGGGGCGCATGACCCTGTGCAACATGAGCATCGAGGCCGGAGCCCGCGCCGGGATGGTGGCCCCCGATGAGGTCACCTTTGACTATCTGGCGGGCCGGCCCTTCGCCCCAACCGGTGTGGAGCGGGAAAAGCAGCTCGACCGCTGGCGCCGTCTCGCCACTGATCCCGGCGCCGCTTTCGATGAGAGCGTGCAGCTCGAGGCCGCCGCCCTCAAACCGATGATCACCTTCGGAACCAATCCAGCCATGGGGATCGCCATCGACGGCCTTATCCCCGATCCGGCAGCCGTCGGGGTGCGAGAGAGTCGGGACGCCCTCGGGAAAGCTTTGCGTTATATGGGACTGGCGCCGGGCCGGCCGATCCTCGGCCAGAAAATCGATGTCGTCTTTATCGGCTCCTGCACCAATGGCAGAATCAGCGACCTGCGCCAGGCCGCCGGCCTCTTCCAGGGCCGACGGGTCGCTTCAGGAGTGCGGACGCTGGTGGTCCCGGGCTCACAGGCGGTCAAACGCCAGGCCGAAGCCGAGGGACTGGACCGGATTTTCATTGCAGCCGGGGCCGAATGGCGGGAGCCGGGCTGCAGTATGTGCATCGCCATGAACGGCGATCAGATCGCCGCCGGCGAATACGCCGTCAGCACCAGCAACCGTAATTTCGAGGGCAGACAGGGCAAGGGGGGGCGGACCCTTCTCGCCAGCCCCATCACCGCAGCCGCCAGCGCGATTCGCGGCTGCGTCGCCGATCCGCGCGAGCTGCTCTGACCACCGCTGCAGCGCCGGCAAGCAATGGGGCGCTGCTGCCCCATCTGGCGCTCTGGGCATCCTATTTCGTCTGGCGCGCGGCCGATCGCCCGTGCTGAACAAACCTCCTTCCGGAGAAAGTGCAATGGAAAAATTTACCATTTTGACCAGCCACTATATCACTCTTCCGGTCGCCAATATCGACACCGACCAGATTATCCCGGCCCGCTTCCTCAAGGTGACCGGCAAAAACGGGTTGGCCGGGAATCTCTTTTATGACTGGCGTTATGACGAATTCGGCGATCCGCTTCCGGGCTTTATCCTCAACCGGCCGGAGGGGAAGCGTGCCAAAATCCTCGTCGCCGGCGACAATTTCGGCTGCGGATCGAGCCGCGAGCACGCCCCCTGGGCGCTGGCGGGCTATGGTTTCCGTGCGATCATCAGCAGCAGTTTTGCCGATATCTTTCGCAACAACGCTCTCAAGAACGGCATCCTGCCTCTGATCGTGACGGCTGAACTGCTCGCGGAGCTGTCAGGCAGCGGCGAAGCGGGCGGCGATGCCCTGCTGACCATTGATCTCGCCGCCCAAACTCTGCTGCTCCCAGGCGGCCGGAGCGTCGGATTCGCCATCGATCCTTTCAACAAGAGCTGTCTGCTTGAGGGTGTCGATTCCCTCGGCTACCTGCTGCAGCGGCAGGAGCAGATCGCCGTCTACGAAGCGAGCCATCCGCCGCGCGTATCAACGCGGGCTTGAGTGGAGAAGGAAAGACCGGAAACGGCCAGGCAGAGGGCAGATTTTTAATTTTGACAAAGCCCATTCTTTTGGTATATTAATCAGCTAAATAAAAACCACTTGCTGCCAGGAGAAGCCATGAAAATCAAAACATTCATCCCCCTCTTCGCGCTGACCGGCCTTTTGGGCTGCAGCACGCTCTACTTTGCGGGGATGGAAAAGATCGGCATCCAGAAACGTGAAATCATGGTCGACCGCGTCAAGGCGGCGCGGGACACCCAGAAAGAAGCCAAGGAGCAGTTCGTCAATGCTCTGGAGCAGTTCAAGAGCGTCGTCGCCGTGCAGGGCGGTGATCTCGAGAAGAAATACAACCAGCTGAGCGCCACCCTCGAGAAGAGTGAGACCGAGGCTCAAGCTGTGCGCAGCCGCATCAAATCGGTTGAGGAGGTCTCACAGGCCCTTTTCGACGAATGGAAACAAGAGATCGCCCAGTACAACAGCGAGACCCTGCGCCGTTCCAGCCAGCAAAAATATGATGCCGCCGGGGAAAAGTATGAACAGCTCATGAAGGCGATGAAAAAAGCCGAATCGCGCCTGGAGCCGGCGCTGGTGCCGCTGCGTGATCAGGTGCTCTATCTGAAGCACAATCTCAACGCCAAAGCGATCGCCGGATTGAGCGAAGAGGTGATTACGGTGGAGTCGAGGGTGGACAAGCTGGTCTCCGACATCGAAGCGGCCGTCGCCGAGGCCGACGAATTCATCGCCGC
>JAKQKF010000057.1 GCA_029560815.1 bacterium | reverse complement strand
AGACCAAGGATGAACGCACCATCATCCCGGGCAGCTGTTTCTCGGTCGAGCCGGGGATTTATATGCCGGAGAAGAAGCTCGGCTTCCGCACCGAGATCGACGTCGTCGTCACCGACGAGGGCGAGGTCACCGTTGAAGGCGGCCTGCAGGAGAGGATCGTGCCGATCCTGGCCTGACCTCCGCACTAGCTCTGCTAACAATTCAGGCGTGCGCGCTGGTTGCTGCGCACGCCTTTTTTCTTTTGTGCCGCTGCGATCCGGCGGGAATAGCCGGCAGGGATGCGAGCGTTTATAGTGTACAATTTTCATGATGAGCGGGAGAAATGCTGAATGAAAATAAAAAGAATTTCCATGCTGATATGGGCAGGCGTGCTCGCGATGAGCGCCTGTCAGGCACAATCCGGAGAGAAGAATATGAAATACAACAAATTGACAACGGAAGAGGAGCGGGTCATCCTGCACAAGGGGACGGAGCGGCCCTTCACCGGCCAATATACTGACCACGAGGAAAAAGGCACCTACCTCTGCAAACAGTGCAACGCGCCCCTCTATCGCAGCGAGGACAAATTTCATTCGGGCTGCGGCTGGCCCAGCTTCGATGACGAGATCCCGGGCGCGGTCAAGCGCATCCCCGATGCCGACGGATCGCGGACGGAAATCGTCTGTGCCAGCTGCGGCGGCCATCTCGGGCATGTCTTCACGGGCGAAGGCTTTACGGACAAGAATACCCGCCACTGCGTCAACTCGATCTCGATGACCTTCGTGCCGGCGGGTGAAGCGCTGCCTACCCCGGCCGTTGGTGCCAAGCCCGCGGTGAAGCAGGCCAAGGCCTGGTTCGCCGGGGGCTGCTTCTGGGGGGTCGAGCACTATTTCGAAAAGGCCGCAGGGGTGGCTGCAGCGGTTTCGGGGTATATGGGCGGGCATGTCAAGAATCCCACCTACCAGCAGGTCTGCACCGGCACCACCGGCCACTACGAGACCGTCCAGGTGAGCTATGACCCCTCCCGGACCAACTATGAAGCCCTGGCGCGGCTCTTTTTCGAGATCCACGATCCTACCCAGGCCGATGGCCAGGGCCCGGATATCGGCGAGCAGTACCGTTCGGTGGTCTTCTATTCAACCCCGGAGGAGAAAGCGACGGCGGAAAAGCTGATCGGGATCCTCAAGGAGAAGGGCTACAAGGTGGTCACGGAGGTCAAGCCGGCGGCGACTTTCTGGCCGGCCGAGGGCTACCATCAGGACTATTATGCCCACAAGGGTAAAACCCCCTACTGCCATTTTTATACCAAGCGGTTCTGATCCTGCCTTCAAGGCGATCATCCCTGAACAAAAAACGGCGGACAGGAGAATTCCTGTCCGCCGTT
Source organism: bacterium (assembly GCA_029560815.1). Next base: position 216 of record JAKQKF010000057.1, on the reverse strand, counting down.
TCAGCTTCAGGCCGCAGCCGTGGGGCTCACTGTCCGGAAGTAGTGTTGTAGACCACAAGAAAGATCGTCGCCACCTGGGCGGCGACAGCGATGAGATCCCGGGAGAGCCGCCAGTAATCGCGTTCCGGTTTTTCGGGGATGAAGATGGTGTCCCCGACTTCGATGATGGAATCATTGTCCGGTTTGGCCCACTCTCCGGTCCGGCTGCGGATGATG
>JAKQKF010000047.1 GCA_029560815.1 bacterium | reverse complement strand
GACCTCGAGGTGGTCCATTACCGGCCGCGGGAAGAGCTGGAGCTGCTCCTCGAGGCCATCGAAAAGGGCATCAATTCCCCCCTCACCTCGAGCTGCGGCCGTCTCTTCGATGCCATCTCCGCGATCTTCGGACTCTGTTTCATCAACACCTTCGAGGCGGAAGCGGCTATGGCCGTGGAGATGGCCGCCGGGCCGGAGAGCGGCCCTCGCCCGCCTCTGGAAGAACTCCTCGGGCCCGACTTTCAGCCCCGCGGCCCGCTGCGGCTCGGACACTACATCCAGCGCCTGGTCAGAAAGACCATGGAGGGCTGCGCCCTCTCCCAACGCGCCCTCCGCTTTCACCTCACCCTGGCTGACATCTTTTGCCTCGCCGCTATCGATGTGCGCGCCCGCAGCGGTGTCGACCGGGTTGTGTTGAGCGGAGGGGTGTTCCAGAACAATCTTTTGCATGCCCGCCTGCATCATCTACTCGAGGCGGAGGGATTCGAGATTTATACCAATCAATTGGTCCCGGTCAACGACGGTGGGCTGGCCCTCGGTCAGGCGGCGGTCGCAGCCGCGCAGCTGCGCAAGAGCTGAGGCCCTTGCTGAATCGAATCATCCAGAGAGGAAAAACCTATGTGCATCGCCGCCCCCGGCAGGGTGATACGCCTCTTTCAGCGTGAAGGCCTCGAGATGGGAGAGGTCGATTTCGGAGGGATCGCCAGGGAGGTCTGCCTTGCCCATGTGCCGGGTGTGCGCGCGGGGGACCACGTCATGGTGCACGCTGGCTTTGCCCTCGAGATCATCGATGAGAGCGAGGTGGCCCGCTTCCAGCAGCTCTGGCGGGAGGTGCTCACGGGCGGCCGGGCTGGAGAGGAGAGCCCGTGAACCTCGCCCCCTTTCGCGATCCCGCCATCGCCGCCCGGCTCATTGAGGAGACTCACCGCGTGCAGAGCCGGCCCTGGGTCATCATGGAGACCTGCGGCGGCCAGACCCACGCCATCCTCCGCCTCGGCCTCGACCAGCTGCTGCCGCGCGGGCTGGAGCTGGTGCACGGACCGGGCTGCCCGGTCTGC
>JAKQKF010000046.1 GCA_029560815.1 bacterium | reverse complement strand
TGCAATATTGGAGTAGGTGCAACTCAGAACATTGCCCTGTATGATGGTACCCGGTTTTTTTGAACCAACACCTTCAAAATGGGAGCTCAGCTCTTAAGCGTGTATTACAGGCCTCCGCTCTTCTTCGGAAGAGCCTGCGTGGAAGTAAAAAATGCTTAGGCGGCCCCCACCGTAATGAACGCGGTTCATTACAGCCTGGTACTGCGTACAGGGTTTTTTATTCCCATCCCTCCTTACCGCTCCGCCTCTCCCCTTTATCAACCGAACTGCAGCCTGTCCAGGCTGCGATACTGTATGGCCTCGCTCAAATGGAGCGGCTGAATAGCCTCGCTGCCAGCCAGATCGGCGATGGTGCGTGAGACCTTGAGAATGCGGTCATAGGCTCGAGCGGAGAGCCCGAGTTTATGTATTGCCGTCTTGAGCAGCCTCTCTCCCGCCTCGTCGATGATGCAGTATTTATACAGCTCGCGGGAATCCATGCGGGCATTGCAGAAGAGGTGCGGATAGTGGCTGAAGCGCTCGATCTGGACCTTTCTGGCCCCGGCTACGCGCTGACGGATGGCCGCGGAGGGCTCGCCTGAGGGTCTGGCGGTCAGATCGCGATATTTGACCGCCGGAACCTCGATATGGATATCGATGCGGTCCATCAGGGGGCCGGAGATGCGCGAGAGGTACTGCTTGATCTGCTGACCGGTACAACCGCAGTTGTGCTCCGGATCGCCATAAAAGCCGCAGGGGCAGGGGTTCATCGCGGTGGCAAGCATGAACTCCGCAGGATAAGTGAGGCTGGTGAGCGCCCTTGAAATGGTCACCTGCCCCTCCTCGATGGGCTGGCGCATCACCTCGATGACGTTCTTGCGGAATTCCGGCAATTCGTCGAGAAAGAGAACGCCATGGTGGGCGAGGCTGACCTCACCCGGTTTCGGAACATTGCCTCCCCCGATCAGGCCGACGTCGCTGATGGTGTGATGGGGCGAACGGAACGGGCGGGTAGTGATCAGGGCCTCATCGGGGTGCAAGAGGCCGGCCACGGAGTGAATTTTGGTCGTCTCCAGGGCTTCGGCCAGGGTCAGATCCGGCAGGATCGAAGGCAGCCTTTTGGCGAGCATGGTTTTCCCGGATCCCGGCGGACCGATCATGATGATGTTGTGTCCCCCGGCAGCGGCCACCTCAAGGGCGCGTTTGACATGCTCCTGCCCTTTCACATCCTGAAAGTCGTGGCTGTATTCGCGTCGGTTGGCAAAGACTTCCTGCAGATCAATGTAAAAAGGCACAATCGGAAGTTCGCGATTGAAGAACTGCACAGCCTCCTTGAGGGTATTCACCGGGATAATCTCGAGATCGCGCGCCATGGCCGCCTCGCTTGCATTTTCTCTCGGCAGGACGATCCCCTTGAGGCGGTTCTGGACGACGGAGAGGGCGATGGGCAGGGCACCCCGGATGGGCCGCAGGCCGCCATCGAGGCTGAGTTCGCCGAGAATCAGGTACTCGGGTAAATTATCGCGGCGAATATGTCCCGCGGCGGCGAGGATGCCCATAGCGATGGGCAGGTCGAAGGCAGCGCCCTCCTTCTTGACATCGGCGGGCGCCAGATTGATGACGATATGCTTGATCGGAAATTCAAAACCAGAATTCTTGACCGCGGACTGGACCCGTTCCCGGGATTCACGGACAGCGCCATTGGGGAGCCCGACCGTCGCGAAATAGGGTGGGCCCCCCTCCAGGTGCGCTTCCACCTTGACGATAAAAGCGTCGATACCCAGAACCGCTGCACTTAGTATCTGCGCGAGCATGCTGCGACTCCTGCCAGTGGCTGCCTCTCCCCTGCTGCGCTGCCACCTCCCTCCTATTACCTAATTTAATCGAAACCGGCAATAAGTCAAGCATTTTCCTCCCCCGGTGAAACGCTCAGGGCTCCCATTCCATTGTGAAACAGGCTTCCCTGAAGCCGCCCTTTTACTCTTTGGGAAAGGAGAGCAAAATGGGCCGGAGTAGAGAGATTCCTGCAGACCGTCATGGTTCATCCTCCTTGGTGGTTGAGGAAGGGGGATTGGGATATTTCAAACCCCGAAAAATCGGGCTATTTAAGGGTATATAGGGAATTTACAAAAGATAATATTGGTTTAAAAGAGTAAATCAACTTATAAACCCAAGGAGGAAACGAGAATGAAAAAGTACGGCATTCTGCTGGTGGTAGCACTGATGGTTTGCAGCCTGTTCGTTGCACCCGCTTCTGCACAATATCAGGCCCAGGGTTGGAAGGGTGGTTTCGGCATCGGCGCAATCGCCGGCAATACCGATCTTGAAAAATCCTTTTCGGATGCCAAGCTTGGTCCCCAGGCGCGCGCTTTCATCCGCTACGGTCTTGGCTCCGGCCTTCTGCAAGGCGAGCTGGGCATCAATGCAGGTGTCCTCAAGGGAGAGGGCTACAAAACCCATCTGGTCCCGGTTGATTTCCGCATGTTGATCAGCCCTCTCAAACTGGAATCCTTCAATCCTTACCTCTATGCCGGCATCGGCTCCCTGTGGTACAAGTTTAAGGAAACCCCTGCGGTGATCGCTTTTGACGACACCGGAGATGAGTTGACCCAGGTTCTCCCCTTCGGGCTCGGCCTGCAGTTCAAGGTGGGCGAAAAGACTGCCCTGGAAATCAGCGGCGGCTATAACCTCACCATGAAGGATAACATGGAATATGTAGTTGCCGGCGAGGACACCAAGGATGGCTATTACAGCCTTCTTCTTGGTCTGACCTACGGCGGCTCCGAAGACGGCGATACCGACAAAGACGGCCTGAGCAACAAGCTCGAAAAGGAGCTCGGTACTAACAAGAAGCTGGCCGACAGCGATGGCGATGGCATCAGCGACGGTGACGAGTACCTGAAGTTCAAGACCAATCCGCTCGTGGCTGATAGCGATGGCGATGGCCTCAGCGACTATGATGAGCTTTACAAGTATCGCACCTCCCCGGTTGAAGCTGACACCGATGGCGACGGCCTGACCGACGCCCAGGAAGTGCAGAAGTACCTGACCGATCCGACCAAAGCGGACAGCGACGGCGACGGCCTCAGCGACAGCGCCGAGATCAATACCTACAAGACCGATCCCATGAAGGCTGACAGCGATGGCGACGGCCTCAGCGATGGCGATGAGGTCAATAAATACAAGTGCAATCCCCTTCTCGCCGATTCCGACAAGGACGGACTGACGGATGGCGATGAGGTCAAAAAGTACAAAACCTCCCCGATGAAACCGGATACGGATGGCGATGGCCTGGGCGACTACCAGGAGGTGACGCAGTACAAGACCGACCCGACCAAAATTGATACCGATGAGGGTCTGGTCGCTGATGGAATCGAAGTCAATCGCGGCACCAATCCCCTTGACCCCAATGATGACCTCGAGAAAGAGGAACAGATCAAGCGCGCCGTCGGCACCGAAATCATCCTCGAAGGAATCGTTTTCGATACCGGCAGTGCCAAAATCCGTCCCTCCTCCAAGGTGACTTTGGACAAGGTCGCGAAGACCATGATCGAAAATCCCGAGCTCGAGGTTGAGATCCAGGGCCATACCGACAGCGTCGGCAGGCATGCTTCCAACGTAAAACTCTCCCAGGCTCGCGCTGAATCGGTGGCCAACTATCTGGTGGGCAAGGGCATCTCCGCGTCCCGCATGACCACCAAGGGCATCGGCCCCGATCGTCCGGTTGCCAGCAACGACACCGCTGAAGGGCGTCAGCTCAACCGCCGTATAACCTTCACCAGAACCAAATAAGCTTCCTTTTACAAAAAAAGCGTCCATCTCTGAGAGATGGACGCTTTTTTATGCCTCTAAATCATTCCGCCGATTACGGCTTGGTGAGGCTCGCCTCCTTTTCGTACTCTGCAGCCAACTCATTGAAACGGGCCACTTCGTTCATATCCTCTTTCAAGGGCACCTGACGGTCGCTCGAGGAGACGATTTTGCGTTTCTTATCCAGCTGCAGGGTAAGAACGCCTGCGTATTTTCCCATCGATGGAGTGCTGACGATGCGAACGGGATTATTGGGGCTTTTCTGGCTGGCGACGAGATAGTGCTCTCCGCCGAATACAGCAACGTCGAAACCCGGGACGGCCTCGAGCAGGGCGGTCAATTTCTGGTACTTGCCGTAGTAGAGGAGAATGACCAGATCGGCCTTTCCCCTGAGCTCGGGCATAAGCTCCCCCGCTGCCTCGACCGGATCCCGGTAGAGCAGCTCCGGCTCTCCCGGCCGGTTGACAAAGAGCTGGGCGAGGAGATTGTCCGTCAAACCCACCATGGCGATGGTAAGTTTTTTAAAGGGCATCTTGCTGCGGCCGGGCGTGGCTTCCAGTTCCCTGATAGCATACGGTTTGAAAGGAGTGGTTGCCGAATCCTTGTAAAGGACGTTGGCGCAGAGAAAGGGCAGATTGAACTCCTTGTCAAGCGCCTGCAGCACTGCAACGGGATTGCCCCATTCGCGATAGCCAAGATTGAGCGCCGCATAATCGAGCCAGCTCATGCCCTTGACGAGGTAGCGGTTCTGCAGCTGGCTGAAGGTGTTATTGCCGCGTGCGAAGCCACCGGCATCGACAAGCAGGGTAAAATCAGCCGTGGAACGATCATTTTCGAGAAAACCGGCCCGCCGGGCCAGTCCGCCGTAGCGTGCAGACTTTCAGCCACAGGGGGTCAGGTAGCCGATCAAATCATTCGAATAATAGATATTCAGGCTCGCTCCTGCCCCCTCCTGCGCAAACGTGCAGGTTGAAAAGGCCAGAAGCGCGGCAAAAAGCGTAGTAGCATTGCGAAAAAAGTGCATTTTACGATTCCATTCTGATTGCAAGCGTGTGCCCTCAGGCTGGGGAGACGGATGGTCCGCCTCCCCAGCCCTGAAGGAAGTTATTTAACGGTGATAATGATATAGTTGTCCTGCGCAGTCACCTCCGCATCGATCGCATTTTTAAGATCAAAGACGACGCGGGAGAAACCTTCGCCATGATAGCCAAGGCGGGCGCGCAGGAAGGGGCCACGGTTAAGTTCATAGCTGGCGATATCATTGAGCAGAAAGCCCTTGGGAAAATCAACCACAAGGCGGTCCGGAGTATCGAGCATATCGGTGGTGAAACCCATCTTGCCATTGCAGATTATGCGCACAGTGCGGTCATCGATGATTTCAACGGCCTTGATGGCGGTCCCTTCCGGCATTTCCGGCACAACATCCATGGTGTAGAGAAGGAATTCGACGCGGCGGTTGCGGAAGCGTCCTTCCGGGGTTTCGTTGGTGGCGATCGGCCGGCTTTCGCCATAGCCCACGGGCATGAAGAAGCGTCCGCGTCCGACCTTCTCCTTGTTGATCAGGAAGACCATGACGCTGTCGATGCGTCGCTGCGAGAGGCGAATATTGTATTCATCAGTGCCGATGTAGTCGGTATGGCCGGAGAGCTGAACCCTGGCCTCGGGATAGGTGTTGAGGATATCGGCCACCTGGTGAAGAGTGCTAAAGGCGTCGGGGCGGATGCGCGCCTGATCGAAATCAAAGTTGATGCGCATGCTGACGAGGATCTTCTCGCGGGATTTGGGTTCGACCTCGATCTTGCCTTCCGATTCGGCAGCGATCTGCTTGACCCGGGCAAGCCGTTCTGCAAGCTCCTCCTCCAGCTTTCTGGCGCGATCCTCCATGGCACGGGCGCGCTCCTCCGCTTCCCTGGCGGCGCGGCGGGATCTCTCCGCAGCATCAAGCTCCTCCTGCAGAGCGCTGCGGTCCAGGGCGCCCATGGCATTCATCCTCTCTCCGGTCTCGTTGAAGCGCACCAGGACGGAGAAGCGGTGCGAGGCCTCGTCGAACTCGTCGATGGGGGCATAGGCATAATCGAAGCGGATACGGGATCGGCCCAGCCATTCAGCGGGCATGTTGAGGCCAACGCCGGCGGCCCAGCGCGAAGCCTCGACATCATGCAGCTTGTATCCCCCGCGCAGGGCAATCAGATCACTGATAATGAACTCACCTCCGAGATAATAGCGCATCTCCTCATCGGCAGGAAGGGCTGCATCTGCAGCGAGATTGAGATCAAAATCATTCGAGAGAGGCAAAAAGAGGGCGGCACCGCCGCGATAGGTCAATGGCAGCGAGTTCGACTGTTCGTTGAAGGAGATCTTGGTGATGCCGATATTCTGCACCCCGGCGGACAGGCCCAACCAGCTGGCGTGGAAGAGCAGGCCGGCATCGGCTCCGTAGGCGGTGCTGCGCTCACCGATGAGGTCCTGGTGAAGCAGCTTGAAGGCGGCGCCGAGGGCGAGGCGGTTTGATCCGATCCTGAGAGCGTTGGCGTAGCCGAGGGTGAGAAGGAGATCATTACTGCTGCTGCTCCCGCCCAGCTGCTGGAAATTCTCGTCCAGTTCAACGATTTCGCCCTCGTCGAAATAGCTGAAATCGGCCGAAAAAACGCCGATTTTGGTGGGAAGGGCGGCGGCGATGCCACCCTGTTTGGTATCATCGATCCAGTTGTGGACATTGAAAGCGAGCTGGCTCTTCTCGATCAGACCGGTTCCCGCCGGATTGTAGCGCAGGCCGGTGATCTCGCCAGCGCCGGGGACGGAGTAAGCCTCCCCCATGCCGACTGCACGTGCCACCGAGCTGACGCGCAGGAAGGGTGCGCCATGAAAACCGATTCCCTTGTTATCCTGCGCGGATGCGAGAGCGGCGCCTGCGAGCAGGAACACCGCAATCGCGAGCCAGAGGCGGCCGAGAAGATGCGCCCGTTTGCGTGTAAAGGCTGAATAGTATCTCATTTTAGCTCCATTGCCAAGTCGATGAATAGAATGAACCGCCATATTTAGGGCAAGCGCATTGTTCTAGCGTACGATGACAAACTTGCGGATAAAATTGACCTGCCGTGAAAGCGTTGTGGCAGCACGCAGTTCCGCATTGACTTTGGCCCAGTAGGTCCCGCTTGCGACCTCCTGTCCGCTCTCGTTGCGCATATCCCACCACATGTCACTGTTGTTCAGACTGACATTGTTTTCAGTGACGAAATTGATATCTCTTCCCGCCAGCAGCATGCGCACTTTTTCGCCTGCAAGATTGAAGATTTCGATAGAGGTGACCGCGAGTGAATCGGTACTGAAGCCGACACGCATCCTGAACTTGCGGTCCCGGCGCGGCGAGTAGGGATTGGGTCCGATCTCCACCCCGTCGGGTCTGCGGCCGTAAAAAATGTAGATGCTGTCGCGTGCGCTGGTGTCGCTCTCAACCGGGATGAGGACGTATCGGGTCAGGGTCAGATTGTCGATGTATTCCGCTGCAACGGTGTGGCCGGGCTGGGTCTCGATCTGACCGTTGCCGCGAACGCCGTTATTGTTGCGGTTGACGACCAGGCCGGTCTGGGAGAAGAACTCTCCGGTATTAAAACGGCCGGTTGTGGGCGAGGGAAGCTCGGTCAGGATCACATCTTCCTTGTCCTGGGTGACATTGTCGAACACCGAGATGTGCAAGGTTTCCGCGAGGTCGGGATCGAGGTTATGATCGGTTTCGTTTTTAATGCGGATGTAGAGGGTGTCTCCGAACCATGCCTTGGTGAGTTCAACCTTGCGGGCGTTTTCTATGGTCATCGCCCCAGCCGAGTTTTTAACCACCTGGATGGTGTCGCTGGCGGTATCGAGTGCGGTGAGCGAGTCCTGGTAGCCGACCACGAGGTAATCGCGGTCCTGGACTTCCATGATATTGTTGCCCTTGACCGCTGCAGAGTTGATCAGGATAGGGATGGCTTTGGCTGAGAAAAAGCCCCCGAGCGTCAACAGCTTGAGATCGACGTTGACCGAATCGCGGGTGCCGAGGGCGTGGACGGTGACCCGGTGGGACTGCTTGAAGGGTTCGAGATCCGGATCCCGCAGCAGGATATAAAGACTGTCGACCAGGTTCTCGCTGGAAGGCACCGTGGTCGTGGCGCGGTAGTACTCCTTCGCATTGGCATTTTTATCCGTAAAGGCAATGGAGGAGTTGGCCGTCGGGATGGCATCCCAGGTGACCCTCCAATTGTCCATGATCGGAGTCATCGAGGAGTTGCCAGTTGAGAGTTTGGCGACGAGGGCAATGGACTGGATGCCCCTGAGCGAGGCCAGCGAGGAGAGGGTGATCTCGTTGGACTCGTTAAGTTTGCTCGCCGTGAAGCGTTCGAGCACCTCCGAGTTTTTGCCATTAAGGATTTGGACTTCGATGTCGACCGCGGCCCGCTTTTCCACCTCTTTGGGCAAAATGGTCCTGAAGGTGAGCCGGTTCCACTGCGAGATCAGCTTCCCGGCCTCCTCGGTGATAATCGGGGTATAGAAATAGGTGTTGGGCTGATTCACCTGATAATAATGATGTTTCACCACAACCTGCCTGATGATCGGGGTCTGGAGGGGATCGCTGGTCCTGAGCAGGACGCGGAACTGGTACCAGCGTCCGCCGGTGTGGACCTGGTTGAGGGCGCAGCCCGAAAAGGTGTAATAGCTTTCCTTGCCAGTCGGGCCGTACCAGGTGGCGCCGTCGAGTGCAAAATCGGACTCTGCTGTCCGCATCTGGAACCAGGCGGAAGTGACACCGGCGACGGTGTCGGCTGTCCAGAAGAGGGAATCGAAGACAGAAGCGTGCAATTCGCCGAGGTCGTATTTTCCGGAGACCCCAAAGGCTTCGGTGTAGGCGACGCGGAAGGGATAATTCTCAAAGACGGCGAGGGTGCGTCCCTCCTCGATCCGGTCGGCGTCGCGAAGCCCTTTCAGGCGGCGGTGGTACTGCCAGACGATCTGACCGGAGGGGTTGACCTCGATAATGCGTTCATTGCCGGCATCAGCAATGATGACATTCTGAGAAGAGGGAATCAGATCGGCATCTGTCGGAAGTTTCAGTCCGACAGCGCCGCTGTCGGCGATGCCGGTGCGTCCGAACTGCCAGAGGATGGTTTTGGCAGCGCGATCGACGAGGATGACGCGGTGGTTGCCGCCGTCGGTGATGAGGATATGATCGCTGCCATCGATATACTGGATGTCCATCGGTGATTTGAGCACATCCGAGCCCAATTCCCAGATGACATTGTTGGTGTTGCCGTCAACAATGATGACGCGATTATTGCCCTTGTCGGCGATGATATACTCATTGGTGTTGGGGATTTTTTCGGCATCCTCTGGCTGACGCAGCTGATTGAAGCCGCTTCCTTCCCGGTAGAGGGGATCCCCGTATTTCCAGTCGATTTTGCTGGTCTCCTTGTCCACCGTGATGACCCGGTTGCGGTCCTGGTCGGTGATCACCACCTTGAAATAACCGGTGGCGTTGTCCCGATAGATGAAGGCATCGACCGGTTTGTTGAGGTATTTCTCATCGGTCGGGTTGGTGGCGCTTTGCGGGGGCGGAAAGGACCAGGTCTCGACGGCGGTATTGTCGTTGTATTCGAAAACCCGCCTGCCCAAACCATCGGTGATGAGATAGAGATTCTGACCATTAAGGATGCGGCTGTCGATGTCCTCGGCAGCGGTGATCGATTCGCGATAGGGATAGCTCCACTCCAGGCCGGAGAGGCGATAATCGAGCGTCGAATCCTCGCCGGATAATGCGTAGAGGGGTTCCAATGTGCCGATATCGCTCAGCATGGTGCCCGGACCCTCGATGGTTTTGGTGAAAAGGGGATCGCCATCCGTAAAATCGCCGCTTGTAACCTGTGCCATAAGTGAAAGAGGCAGCAGCAGGAGGAGGGCGATGGCCGACGCGACATGGCGTTGAAAGAGAGAGCCATTTTTCATGATTCATTCCGTCCTTTTAATCCGAAATGATGCGGTTGATAATTAATTATTTACTTGAGCAGTCAAAAAAAAAGAGAGCGTCTGGAACAGCGGGCTCGCAAGCCCATATGCCTCTGCTGCGGCTGGTGGTCAGACCGGCGGCGGGAGAACCATCCAGCGCCGGCGGATGATCATCTTGCACCCGTGGCCATGGCCAGAGCGATGGAATAGAATTTGGTCTCCTCGCTGTCCGCCCGGCTGGTCAGGATGACCGGGCACTGCGCGCCGACGATGATCCCGGCCGTCCTGGAACCTCCGAGATAGGTCATGGTTTTGTAAAATACATTGGCAGCCTCAATATCCGGCATGATCAGGATATCGGCCTCACCTCCTACCTCGCTCGAGATCCCCTTGACTTCGCAGGCCCTCCGGCAGACGGCATTATCAACGGCGAGGGGGCCGTCAATAATTGCGCCCTTGATTTGGCCGCGAGCACCCATCTGAGCGAGAGCGGCAGCATCCACCGTGCAGGGCATGGAGTCGTGATTGACCTTTTCCACCGCCGCGATCATCGCCACCCGGGGCTGCGCGATGCCAAGCTGATGGGCGGTGTGGACGGCGTTCTCTGTGATGGCGATCTTGCCGGCAAGGTCAGGAGCGATATTCATGGCCGCATCTGACATCAGGAGGAGCTTGTGGTAGGCGGGGACAGTGAAAGCAGCGAGATGGCTGAGGAGTTTGCCAGCGCGCAAGCCTGCCTCCTTGTCGAGCACACCCTTGAGCAGGGTGGCGGTGGTGCACTTGCCTTTCATCAGCGCGTTGGCCATTTGCTGGCGCACCAACTGTATGGCTACAGAAACCGATTGCTGTTCGCTGTCAGCCTGGATGATATCAAAGGGAGAGAGATCAAGGCTGCCCTTCCGGGCCATTTCGAGGATGGCGGTTTTATTGCCGACCAGGACGGCATCCGCGATGCCCCGGCTGTGGGCAAGGCAAAGGGCTTCGAGGATATCCTCATCCTCGGCCATCGCGACGGCAATGGTCCGCTTGACCTGTCCGGTGACGAGACGAAGCAAATCCTCGAACGAAGCGATCATAGCATCTCCGGATGGACCTGTTCCTGAGTGATTTTCATGGAAATAAAACTTTCAGCATTCATTGTAACCGCTGGAAACTTGCGTAGATACATCTTATCCATAGTGACAAGCGGCACCCCCTGTTCCTGGGCGAGGGCGATATATTCCGCGGCATAGGCGGAGCAGTCATATTTTTCAGTCACGGTGAGAATGTCCAGGGAGGGAATTTCGAACTGGCCGCCCTGCATGAGGCTTTCAGCCTCCTGCATGATCAGGCTGGCCTGGCGGAGGGTCAGGACTTTTTTACGCAGGTAGAAGGCGAGCAGCTGACGGAACTCACTGCGCCACAACAGCGGCGCGATCCATTCATCATCCCTGCGCAGGACCTCCCGGGCCAGATCGGTTTTTTCATTGTTGAGCAGGAGTGCGGCGATCAGCTGTGAATCGACCACAATCATGAGCGTCCCTCATCCCTCGCCTTTTCAAGACCGGATTGGGCGATGGCAGGCAGGTCCAATCCCTTTTGCAATTGTTCGATCCGCTTCAGAAAGGTGTCCGAATCAATCCGCTGGCTGCAAATCGCGCGCTCTATACACACGATGATCTCGCTGTTGATGCTGCGGCGATTTTCCTTGGCGAGCTGCTTGAGCTTTTTGTAGAGGTCGGGAGGTATTTTTTTAACGGTGATGGTCTGCATTAAAACCACTCCTGAACGGTTCTGATTTGGAACCATAATGGAATATACGACATTTTGCAGCATTTGTCAAGTAAAAATTGAAGTTAACGCATAAAAAACGGCCGGACATTTTCAGTTCCAGCCGTTCAGATCGTTGCAGGGAGCGAATGGACACCGCAGCCAGTCTAGTCGTACTCCCTGGCCTGCTCCTCACCGCGCAGCACCCGCATCCCACCCAGAGCCAGGGCCTCCATCTCCTCCTCCCCGGGGAAAAGGAGCACGGGAGCGATAAAACCAACACGCATGCTGATGAGTCTGGTGAACTCTTCATCATAGGCAATGCCGCCGGTGAGGACAACGGCATCCACCTCTCCACTCAGCACGGCGGCCATGCTGCCGATCTCCTTGGCGACTTGTCCAGCCATGGCGCGATAGACGAGCAGGGCTTTGGCATCCCCCGCCCTAATCATCTCTGTGACCAGGCGCATGTCGTTGACGCCCAGATAAGCGACCACCCCACCCTTTCCTGTGATCATACGGCTGATCTCGCGCTCGCTGTATTCGCCTGAGAAGGAGAGCCTGACCAGAGCGCCGGCCGGCAGGGTGCCACTGCGCTCCGGAGAGAAAGGCCCGTCGCCGTTAAGGGCATTGTTGACATCAACGACCCGGCCGCGCTGATGGGCGGCCACGGAGATACCGCCGCCGAGATGAGCAATAATCAGATTGAGCGCTTCATAGGGTTTGCCCAACTGCCCGGCCGCCTTACGGCCCACGGCCTTGTGATTGAGGGCGTGAAAGATGCACTGCTTGGGCAGCATGGGATGACCGGTGAGACGCGCCTCGGGTTCCAGTTCATCGACGACCACAGGATCGACGATAAAGGCCGGCCGATCGTACATGGCGGCCAACTCATGGGCGAGGATGGCGCCGAGATTGGAGGCGTGTTCGCCAAAGTTGGCTTTTTCAAGCTGGGCCAGCATTGCCGGCCCCACCCGGAAGGTCCCACTGGTGACTGGATGGAGCAGGCCGCCACGACCGACAAAGGCGTCGATTTCTTCAATTTTTACGTTTTTTTCTTCAAGTATTTTCAGAATAGCCAGACGCCGAAACGCGAACTGACTGTAGATGGTGGGAAAAGATGCCAGCTCCTCGCTGGAGTGGGGCAGGCTCGCCGTAAAGAGCGGGGTTTCGTCCCGGAAGAGGGCGATCTTGGTCGAGGTCGAACCGGGATTGATGACCAGGATGGTGAACACACAGCCTCCGTTATTCAGATTCGACGTGAATGAGGGATTCCAGACGCATCGGGGCGAGGCGTTGGCGCGCGCCAAGAAAGTCCAGCTCGATGACAAAGGCGCAGCCAATCACTTCGGCTCCGAGCTTGCGGGCAAGCCGGAGGGCGGCCTCCACCGTTCCGCCGGTGGCGAGCAGATCGTCGACGATCACGACTCGCTGACCGGGTTTGAGGGCATCGACGTGCATCTCGAGGCTGTCGCTGCCGTATTCGAGGGCATAGCTCTCCGCGATGGTCGTGAAAGGCAGCTTGCCGGGCTTGCGCACCGGTACCATACCGACTCCGAGCTCGTGAGCGAGGATGGCGGCGAAAATGAACCCGCGCGACTCGATACCGATCACGGCGTCGACGGTCTCCCCGTCAAAGCGTTTGCGCAGCTCGGCCATGGTCTCGCGCAGGGCGGGGCCATCACCGAGCAAGGTGGTTATATCCTTGAAGACAATCCCCGGTTTGGGAAAATCCGGTATGCTGCGAATTCGGGCGGCGAGATCCATGTCATTTCCTTTCACGATTGAGCGGCGTTACTGCCGACGCACCATCCCTCCCACTCCGGTGCAGAATCTGTTCCCTTGCGGGAGGATCTGGTTCAGGGGTAGATGCGCGAGATGGTTCTCGGAAACGGGATGGTTTCGCGGATATGCTGCAGTCCGCAGATCCAGGTGACGGTGCGTTCGAGCCCCAATCCGAATCCGGCATGGGGCACCGAACCGAACTTGCGCAGATCGAGATACCAGTCATAATTTTCGACCGGGAGCTGGTGCTCATGAATGCGGCTGAGCAGGGTGTCAAGATCGTCCTCGCGCTGTCCTCCGCCGATGATTTCACCGTAGCCCTCGGGGGCAAGGAGATCGACGCAGAGGGCGCGATCGGGCCGCTCAGGATCGCGCTTCATGTAAAAGGCCTTGACGCCGGCAGGATAGTGAGTCACCATAACCGGTCGGTCGTATTTGGCGGAGATTATGGTCTCATCCGGGGCGCCGAGATCGTCACCGTAGACGAACTGGCTGTTCTCCTCCTTGAGGATCTGAGCTGCATCCTCGTAGTCCAGGCGCGGAAAGGGTTTGCGGATGCACTCGAGCTTGCTGAGGTCACGTTCGAGCCGCTTGAGCTCCTCCCGTCGTTTGTCGAGCACGCGCTCGACGATGGCGCAGATGAGCCCTTCGGCCAATTCCATATCCCCTTCAAGATCGCAAAAGGCCACTTCGGGCTCGATCATCCAAAACTCGGTAAGATGGCGCCGGGTCTTGGATTTTTCTGCTCGGAAGGTGGGACCGAAGCAGTAGACCTTGCCGAAGGCCATGGCGGCGGCCTCCATGTAAAGCTGGCCGCTCTGGGTGAGATAGGCCTTGTCCTCAAAATAGTTGGTCTCGAAAAGGGTGCTGGTCCCTTCGGCAGCAGCGGGTGTGAAGATGGGGGCATCTATGAGTGTAAAATTCATATTATCTAAATAATCGCGACATGCACTGATAATCTCGTGTCTTACTTTAAGAACGGCGTGCTGCAATGACGAGCGCAGCCAGAGGTGGCGGTGCTCCATGAGAAAATCGATCCCGTGTTCCTTGGGGCTGATCGGATATTCGGCGGCGAGATGGACCACTTCGAGAGTGGAGACCTGCAGCTCAAAGCCGCCCTTGGCGCGCTTGTCCTCGCTGACGGTACCAGTGATCCGAACCGAACTTTCCTGTGTAAGTGCCAGTGTGCTCTCGAAGAGGGCATCGCCAACGGTGTCCCTGAACATCACCGCCTGGATCAATCCGGTGCCATCGCGGAGCATCAGAAATATCAGTTTCCCCTTCGCGGTCTTGTTATAGACCCACCCCTGCAGGGTTACCTCCTGCCCCTGGAATTTGGCGATTTCATCGATATAGACTTTTGGCATGCTCTTGATTTCCTTTCCGTGCAAGAGTGATGATGATCGATCCGGATGGATTATTTGGCCAACAGAAGCGGGGTTTCCGCCTGCCGGAGGATATGGTCTGTCGTGCTGCCAAGCAGGGTTTCACGAATCCTTGAGTGGCCATAGGCTCCGATGGCGATCATGCCGTAACCCTCTGCTGCGGCATGTCTGACCAGAATCTCGTCCGGCCGACCGGTGAGGGCGAGGGTGTTCACCCCAACCTTGTAGCCGGCCAGATAAGTGGAGGCCAGCCCGAGATAATAGCCGGCGAGTTCGCTGTCATCGCTGACGCAGAGCACCCCCACCCTGCCGCCGGCGGCCTCGGCAAGATGTGCCGCATATTGCAGGGCGCGGTTGGCATGGTCAGAGCCGTCATAACCCACGAGGATGTCCCGGATGGGTGAAAACTCCTGACCCACGGCCAGCAGGGGCTTGCGCACCAGTCGGCTCACCGCTTCCACAGTGGCGCCGAGGGCCCTGGCATCCCAGCGGGCAAATTCGCCCCGTTTTCCCAACACCAGCAGGTCCGCCACCAGGGCATGCTCGAGAATGAGATCCACCGGGGCGCCGATACTTTTTTGCGCCGAGAAGGGGATCCCACTCTCGCGCAGAAGGTGCGTGCATTTGGCAAGAATCTTGTCGCACTTTTCCTCGAGCAGGCTGCGGGAGGCCTCCTGGTAGGAACTGGAGGGAACGATGGAGATAAAGCCGTCACTGCCGACTGCCGAGGCCCATTCGAAAATGCGCACATCGGCGACTGTGAGCAGGTTCAGACGGCTGCCGAAGCGTCCGGCGAGTTCGATGCCGTGCGAAAGCACTGAATCGGTATAGGCGGAGCCGTCGACAGCCAGCAGGATATTTTTAAACATCTTCTCCTCCCTCCTCTCGACCACTCGTCTTCTGCTCCAACTCCGGCGGGGAAAGCAGGGATCGCCTGGCAGCGGGCTGGTGCATGCAAGCCCAATCGCCAGCGATTTTAACGCTCTCAGTGCCAGAGTTCAGGTTTCGCCTCGCGGTTCATCAACTCCTCCAGGGCAGCGCGGGGATCCTTGTGTTCGAAGAGTGCCTGATAGACCTGTTCGCAGATTGGCATCTCGACCTCGCACTGGCGGGCAAGGGCGACGGCTGATTTACTGGTCCGGACTCCCTCCGCCACCATAACCATGGAGGAGAGGATCTCCTCGAGGGTTTGGCCCCGGCCGATTTGCTCGCCGACATAGCGGTTGCGGCTGTGGCGGCTCATGCAGGTGACGATCAGATCGCCCATTCCCGAAAGCCCGGCGAAGGTGAGCAGATTGGCCCCCAGCTTCCTCCCCAGTCTGGCAATTTCGGCCAGTCCGCGCGGCTGAAGGGCGGCCTTGGTGTTGTCGCCAAAGCCGGCGCCATCACAGATGCCGGCGGCGATGGCGATGACATTTTTCAGGGCTCCGCCCAGCTCCACTCCGACGACGTCGTGGCTGCGATAGCAGCGCAGGGTGCGGCTGTTCAGCTCCTCCTGCAGGGCGATCGCGACCTCTTCGGAGCTGGAGGCGATGACGACTGCGGAGGGGATTCCCCGGCTGACCTCTTCGGCATGGCTTGGCCCCGAGAGCACTGCATAGTTCTCGTCCGGAAAGTCCGGCAGCTCCTGGCGCACGATCTCGGAGATGCGCAGCTGGGTGTCATTTTCAATGCCCTTGGCGCAGTTGACCAGCAGCAC
The DNA here is from genome assembly GCA_029560815.1 of bacterium. The sequence goes on along the minus strand of JAKQKF010000046.1, from coordinate 54,073 downwards.
CTCGCGCGAGAGTCCCAAAGGAGCAATCTGGCGGAGCACACCGCGCGCGAAATGGGAAGGTACGACCTGCAGGATGACCTCGGCCCCGTGCAGCGCGCGTTCCAGTTCGGCGGTGATCAGGATGGAGCGGTCAATTTCACTGCCGGGGAGCACGGCAGGCCGCACGCGTTCGCGATCCAGCCGTACCGCCTCGGCCGGATCGAATTCCCATAGTGTCACCGCATGACCCAGGTGGCGGCTGTAGTTGGCCAGGGTTATGCCCCATCCCCCTGCGCCGAGAACGCAGATTCTTCTCATGATTTCCTTCCTCTCCGCTACTGGACGATCTTGCCGATGACCTGCGCTCTCTCCCCGCCCTCGATTTCCAGCAGCCTGAGGAGTTCCTCCGCTCCATCGGCGCGGGCGACCAGCACCATGCCGATGCCGAGATTGAAGACCCGGCGCATCTCTTCGTCGGCGATCCCGCCGTACTCCTGGATGAGCCTGAAGAGGGGCGGCACGCTCCAGCTTCCCCACTCCACCGCAAGGTTGAGCCCATCGCGCAGCAGCCGGCGGGTGTTGCCCTCGATGCCCCCGCCGGTAATGTGGCTGATTCCGGTCAGGGCGGGGTGGCTGCGCACCAGGCTGATAGGTTTTTGATAGCTGCGATGGATCTGAAGCAAGGCCTCCGACCAGGTCATGCCGAGCGGTTCAACGTACGCGGCGAGATCGATCTTTGCCATTTCGAAAAGCACCTTGCGGGCCAGCGAGTAGCCGTTGGTATGCAGGCCGGTCGAGGGCAGGCCGACGAGCAGGTCTCCTGCTGCAATCTTGCCGCCGTCGATGATGCTGTCGCGGTTGACCGCTCCGATGATGGTCCCGGCCAGGTCATACTCCCCGGCGGCGTAAAATCCCGGCATTTCGGCGGTTTCGCCTCCAATCAGGGCGCAGCCGTTCTCCCGGCAGGCATTGGCCATCCCCCCCACCAGGGCGGTTGCTGCGGCGGGATCAAGCACGCCGACGCCGAGGTAATCGAGGAAGAACAGGGGATCAGCCCCGCAGGTCATGATGTCGTTGACGCAGTGGTTGACCAGGTCCTGGCCGACCGACTCATGGCGTCCGGTGGCGAAGGCAATCTTGAGTTTGGTGCCGACCCCATCGATGCTGGAAACGATGACCGGATCGCTGTATTTTTTCAGATCGAGGGCAAAAAAGCCGGCGAAAAGCCCGATCTCCCTGAGCACCTGGCTGTTAAAGGTCGATTTGGCCAGAGCCGCAATCTGATGGGTCGCCTCTTCCGCCGCCTCGAGGTTGACCCCAGCCGCCTGATAGGTGATGGACACTAGTGCTTTCCTTCCTTGAGATAATCCTGTCGCAACGCACTGAAAAATTCCAGAGATTTGGCTTCGAGATAGTCGGGATAGGTCCATGGATTGGACTGAAATCGGCCCTTGCGCCAGAAAAGCTGGACATCACCGTAGATGCCCTGGCCGAGATAGATGCGGTGGCCGAAATTCTTGGTGGTTGCCAGCACCAGCTTGGCCGCCTCGATATAGCCCGGATCGAGGTTGACGCGCCGGCGCCCCTCCCAGGCCAGTTCCTCCTCGATCCGATTAGTGGCGAGTTTGATGCCGACTATCTGCATCGGATCGACGGAACGGCTGAAGGCGCAGAAGAACTTTTGCAGCCGGTCACCCATCTCCTTCTGGTAATAGCGGGTATGGATGAAGGCGAAGGGTTCGGTGCGCGAAGCGATCGGCCCGCAAAGCTGCGTGAGTTGCTCGCAGGCCTGCACGCTGCTCTCCTCGTCCCGACAGCAGACTGCGCATATCAGCTGCACCTTAGGTGCAATTTTCACCTGGCCCATCAGGATACTCCGCGGGGACAATGATCGGTTGTGCCCGGCTCACATCCCCTTCTTCTTGGTCACTTTCTTCAGCGAAGCGCCGCAAAGAGGACAATATTTCCACTTCATGTTGGGAAAGAGGTGGTTGATGTCACCCGAGCACTGCATGATGAAGAGGGGTTCAAACTCGATGCGAACGGTTTTACCATTTTCCTGGTCCAGCTGCAGGCGAAAATCACCGCGATCGGTCCGGCCAATGAGGTAAACATCCGAGATTTCCGGCCTGTAGAGACGCGACTTCACCTGGTTGCCATTCCAGTCCTTGATGAGCACCTCAACCTCGACGTCGCTCCAGTGGCGGTATCCCTGGGCATCGACCGGCACGCTGCGGCTGCGCTGGTCGGGTTCAAGATATTTCTTCCACTCCACGCGCACGGGGAAGCAGGTGATTTCAGCCACATTTTCCATCAACACGCGCTCGCCGGATTCGAGCGGAAAATGGGTTACCGTCGGGTAATCTGAAGGCAGATAGACCCCATAGCCGGCGAAAACAAACTCAAGCTGCAGATTTTTGACGGTTACCGCCGGTTTCGAAGAGTCCGGATAGACCTTGGCCTCGATGATCGATGAGGAGTTGACCTGTGCCGTGGCGGTGAGGCTGAAGAAAAGAAGGATCATGACGATCCGTATGGGCCACGCCGAAAGTCTCATGGCGGCCTCCTTTCTGCCCCGATGCTGAAGTTATGGTAAATATTGAACATCCCTCCGAAGCCGAGGAAGGAACGGATTATATATCCTATTAAATTTATTATATTTGTTATAAAATATCAAGAAAAAAAAGCCCCCTTGCGGGGGCTTTGTCTGGATGACCACAAGATCACGGCCAGATACCGCGGGACTGGACCGCCTTGGCCACCCGGTCCACGGCGATCATCATCGCTCCGTTGCGGAGATCCTGCTTTTCACGCCTGGCAAGATCCCAGACAGCCGCGAAGGCATTCTCGATGACGCGTTCCAGGTTTTTGTTGACCTCCTCCTCAGTCCAGAAGAAGGACTGGATCGACTGCACCCATTCGAAATAGGAGACGACCACGCCGCCGCTGTTGGCGAGGATATCGGGAACGACGTACTTGCCCTTGCTGACCAGCAGGCGTTCGGCTTCGGGGGTTGTCGGTCCGTTGGCCCCTTCGACGATGGCGTAAGCCTTGATCCGGTCGGCATTTTCGATCGTGATCTGCTTCTCCAGCGCAGCAGGAACCAGGATATCGGTATCGAGTTCGAGCAGCTCGGCATTGGAGACTTTGCTGATGCCGGGGGCATCGAAGCCCTCGAGCAGCCGGTTTTTCGAAGTTGAACAGTAGCGGATCATGTCGCTGATTGGCAGACCGGCCGGATTGTAATAGGCGCCGCTGACGTCGCTGACGGCGATGATCTTGCAGCCCCTTTTCTGGAGGAGGTCGGCGCTGACGCTGCCGACATTACCAAAGCCCTGGACGACGACGCGGGTCTTGGCCGGATCCTTGTCCAGCCGCTTGAGCAGTTCGATCGTGTTGAACATGACGCCGCGGCCGGTCGCCTCGCGCCGTCCGAGTGAGCCGCCGAGTTCGATCGCCTTGCCGGTGACGATATCGAGTACTGTGCTGCCGCGGAACATGCTGACCGTATCCATGATCCAGCCCATGGTTTCGGCGCTGGTATTGACATCGGGAGCCGGAATGTCGCTGTGCGAGCCGATAATGGGCATGATCGCGACGGTGTAGCGCCGGGTGAGGTGGCGGATCTCATCCTTGCTCAGCTCGGTCGGATCGACCTTGACACCGCCCTTGCCGCCGCCGTAGGGGATATTGACCGTGGCGCATTTCCAGGTCATCCACATCGACAGCGCGGTCACCTCATCGAGGGTTACGTTCTGATGAAAGCGGATACCACCCTTGCAGGGACCGCGGGCGCTCGAATGCTGCACGCGATGACCTTCGAAAACCTCGATGTGACCATCATCCATGACGACCGGAAGTGCGACAGTCAAGGCCCGCTCTGCGTGGGCGAGAACGCGATGCGTATTGGCATCGAGTTTGAGCAGCCGCGCAGCGGAGTCGAGCTGTTCCAGTGCCATGGCGAATACATCAGCTTTTTCCATAATACACTCCCATCATTTAAGACAGCTGTACCGCTTGTTGGTTTAGAGTGAAACCTCAATTTACGGGCAAAAATAAAGCCCTGTTCCGACACATGGAAGAGGGCTATAATAAAACGGTCAACAGGATCAGACACCAGATCGAGCAAATCGGGCACCCCGGCATAAAGCCGGCTTTCAGGATGCCTGTAAAATTCGGTATGGGGTACTTTAAAGGCATAAGGGGAATTGATAACTGCAATAGGCCATTTGGATGACAACCGGGATGCCAGGCATCCTGTAAAGCGCTGGCTAATGTAGGTAATATAAAAATGATTGTCAAGGGATAAATCGCCCTCCGTCACCGCCAGGGATTGCTGTCGCGGCGGTGCTGCTCGAGTCTGCGGCGTTCCTTCTTGGTGGGCCTGCCCTTGTAGGCTGGCCTGACCCGTTTGACCGCCTCGCTGAAGAGCTTCATCAGCTCCTGCTCCTCCGGGGTGGTCTCGCGAACATGCAGGGTGTAGAGCTGGCGGGCCAGGGCGGCGGCGATGCTTTTGCTGCAGAGCTGCACGACCTCCAGTTCGATATAGGTGCCGCCGTGGTGGCGGATAGTCAAGGTGTCCCCGATGCGGATCTCCTTGGCTGGTTTGGCGACCTGGCCGTTGACCTTGACCCGACGCTCATCACAGGCTTCCGTCGCCTGGGAGCGGGTCTTGAACAGACGGGCGATTTTCAGCCATTTGTCCAGACGCTGCGTCGCCATAATGGGGACGGGATTACTTTCCATCGTCCTTCGCTCCGTTTCCATCCAGGATGGCGGCCAGCTCATTTTTCTCCACCAGCTCTTTTTCCAGCAGTCTCTGGGCGAGGGTTTCAAGCTGCTGCCGCTTCTGGTTGAGGATGGTGTGGACCCGGGTTTCAGCCTCCTCGAGGAGGATTCTGATCTCGGCATCGATTTTGGCCGCCAGGCTTTCGCTGTAGACCCTGCTCTCGGGGATCTCGGCGCCCAGGAAGAGCGTGCGGCCGCCGCGGCCGTAGGAGACCGGACCGATCTGGTCGCTCATCCCGTATTCGGCCACCATGCTGCGGGCGATATCGGTGGCGCGCTCGAGGTCATTCTGTCCCCCGGTCGAGACCTGGCCGTACTTGAGTTCTTCGGCAACCCGGCCGCCGAGCAGGACCGTGATCCTGCCGATCAGTTCGGAACGGGTCATGAGATAGCGGTCCTCGGTCGGGAGCTGCAGGGTGTAGCCAAGCGCGGCAACTCCGCGCGGGATGATCGACACGCGGTGGACGGGATCGCTGCCCGGGACGGCCGAGGCGACGATGGCATGGCCGGCTTCATGATAGGCGACGGTCTCTTTCTCCCGTTTGTTCATCACCCGGCTCTTCTTTTCAAGGCCGGCGATGACCCGGTCGATGGCCTCCTCCAGATCATGCATCTCCACCTTCTTCTGGTTGTGGCGGGCGGCGATGAGCGCGGCTTCGTTGAGGAGGTTGGCGAGGTCAGCCCCGACAAAGCCCGGGGTTCTGGCGGCGATCACCTTTAAATCGACCTCGCGGGCGAGCTTGACCTGACGGGCATGGACCCTGAGGATCGCCTCCCGGCCGTTGATATCGGGGCGGTCGACGACGATCTGGCGGTCGAAGCGCCCGGGCCGGAGCAGGGCGATGTCGAGGATTTCAGGGCGGTTGGTGGCAGCCATGATGATGACGCCGGTGTTGGACTCAAAACCGTCCATTTCGGAGAGGAGCTGATTGAGGGTCTGCTCGCGCTCGTCGTGCCCCCCATAGACATTGACGCCGCGGGCCTTGCCGAGGGCATCGAGTTCATCGATGAAGATGATGCAGGGGGCTTTTTGCGAGGCCTGCTGAAAGAGGTCGCGGACGCGCGCGGCTCCGACGCCGACGAACATCTCGACGAAATCGGAGCCGGATATGCTGAAAAAAGGAACCTGAGCCTCTCCTGCCACGGCCTTGGCAAGCAGGGTCTTGCCGGTGCCCGGGGGTCCTACCAGAAGAACCCCTTTTGGAATCCGGCCGCCAAGGCGCTGGAATTTCTCCGGATTTTTGAGAAACTCGACGATTTCGCTCACCTCTTCAAGAGCTTCGTCGATGCCGGCGACATCCTTGAAAGTGACCTTGGTTTGCCCCTCGACGTAGATCTTGGCCTTGCTCTTGCCGATGGACATCATGCCACCGCTGGGATTCATGCGTTTGAAAATATAGCCCCAGATGGCGAAGAGGATGGCGAAGGGCAGAATCCAGCCCAGAAGCAGTGAGCGCAGCCAGTCCTCTCCCTCCACCCCGCGGTAAGCGACGCGATAGGCTTCCAGTTCCTTGACCAGATCGCCGTCATCGATGCGCCGGGTGAAAAAAGACTGGAGATTCTTCTCCACGAAGAGTTCCCTATCCTTGGCGGAGGTAAAAATCTCCCGGATATTAAAACCGCTGCGCCGCGAAGCCGTCGCCTGCAGAGAATCATAACGGGCACGGCGTGCGGCCAGGTTGGTGGAATCGCCGATGAAATAGAATCCCTCAATTCTGTCGGTCGAAACCCCGGCTTCAAAAACCCGGCTCTGTCGGAGAAGCTCCTTGAAGGTGCTGTAGGGTACCTCCTGTGTATGGGAGGAGAAGAAGAGGTCGTTGAAGAGGAAGAGAGTCATGATGGCAAAAAGCACATACCAGATGGAAAAATGGAGTTTTTTCTCCATTCTGGGTTTATGGCGATTGGAATTCCTGTTCTCATTGTGCAGCAAATTCATTCAGTACTCCTGGTCCTGCGCCCCGCCCTCTCAGCCGGGCCCTATCTGGTACAAATCAGCTTGCCGATGGCGATGGAGAGCAGTTTGCTGTCCGTGCTGTCGGCGCGTGAGGGGATCAGCACCGGTGCGGTCGATCCCATGATGACATGGCCCAGGCGCATGCGGGCGAAATAGGTGGTCGATTTGGCCAGCATGTTGGCCGATTCGATCTCCGGACAGAGCAGGATATCGGCCTTTCCAGCCACAGGGGATTCGATTCCCTTGAGTGCTGCGGCTTCGGCGGAGATCGCATTGTCGAGCGCGAGGGGTCCATCGATGATGCAGCCCTTGATCTGGCCGCGCTGGTTCATCTTGGTCAGGACAGCGGCATCGATAGTGGCCGGCAGGGCGGGATTGACTGTCTCCACGGCAGAGAGCACGGCCACGCGCGGCGAGTCATTGCCGAGGGCGCGGGCCACTGCGACGGCATTCTCGATAATCTCGATTTTCTGCTTCAGATCGGGCTTGAGGGTCACACCGCCGTCGGTGATCATTACCAATTTGTTGCCGGCGCGCGAGGGATCCTCAAAGATGAAGAGGTCGCTGAGCTGGCGGCTGGAGCGCAGCCCGTGTTCACTGTCCAGCACCGCCTTGAGCAGCGCGGCGGTCTTGATCTTGCCCTTGAGCAGGATTTGAGCCGCGCCGCTGCGCACCGCCGCAACCGCCGTCCGGGCTGCCTGTTCCTCCGCGGCTTCACGGATTTCGAAAGGCAAATCGGGGGAGCCGGTCATTTCTTTATACACGGCGCTGATCCTGGTGCCATCGCCGAAGAGGAGGGCATCCGCTATGCCCAGCTCGTGGGCGGCCGCCACGGCGCCCAGTGCGGCCTCGTCATCGGCAGCGGCGACGGCCACTGTCACCCTGGGGCCCTGCCGCATCCTGTCGAGCAGGTCATCGAAGGAGGTAATCATGGGGGACTCCTGTTTGGCCTATCTGCATGTGGTTCAGTAGCGCCGGGCTTTCTCCTGACCGGTGAGCACGCGCAATGCCCCGGCAGCCAGGGCTTCCATTTCGAGTTCGCCTGGTATGACCTTGATCGGAGCGATAAATTTGATGCGCGTGCTGATCAAATCCACCAGCAGGGCTGAACGGGCGAGTCCGCCGGTGAGAACGATAGCGGCGACCTCTCCGCAGAGCACGCTGGCCATGGCGGCGATCTCCTTGGCGATTTGATAGGCCATGGCGGCAAAAACCTCGCCGGCGGTGCTGTCGCCGGCCGCAATGCGTCTTTCAATCTCGCGCGCGTCAGTGGTCCCCAGGTAAGCGAGCAATCCGCCCTTGCCCATCACCATCTGCTGAACCTCCTTTTTTGTGAACTCGCCGGAGAAGCAGAGGTCAATGAAGGGTTGCAGGGGCAGGCTTCCCGTCCGTTCCGGGGAGAAGGGGCCGTCGCTGGAGGCGTCGTTGACATCAATGATGTGGCCGCCCTTGACAGGGGCAATGGAGATGCCCCCGCCGAGATGGGCGACGATAAAATTGCGCTTGTTCGGATCCATTTTCATGGATTCCGCAGCCCAGATCGCGGCTGCGCGCAGGCTGAGGGCATGCGACAGGGAGCGCCGTGCAATCCTCGGGTGGCCGGAGTAGCGGGCGAGGACGTCGAACTCGTCGACCGAGACCGGATCGACGATAAAGGCAACACAGCCGTAGAGTTGGGCGATCTTTTGGGCGATGGCGCAACCCATGTTGGAGCTGTGTTGGCCCTGAACTCCCCTTCTGGCATCCTCGATCATGGTCTCATCGACGACATAGGTGCCGCGGCTCAGGGGCTTGAGCATACCCCCTCTGCCGACGACCGCATCGAGGGAGAAAGCCTTGAGGTTCTGCCGGTTGAGAAATTCGATGACGAGGTCGGTGCGGTAATCGAACTGGTCCCAGAGGCTCTGGTAGCGCGCCAGCTCCTCCCGGGAATGGACGAGATTCTCTTCCGAAACCTTTTTTTTGCCGGTGAAGAGCCCCACCTTGGTCGAGGTGGAGCCCGGATTAACCACCAAAATGAGGGGCGAAAGGCTATCCGTCATGATGCCACCCTCCTGAAGACTCCGCCCGGAGCAAGAGCGCCGGGCGGAGTGCACTGGTGCTATTCCTGATACACCGTTTTTTTGATATAATGGGTATGAAGGAGTTCATGGGCCTTGTGGCTGTTGGGTTCGCCCAGGAATTCCTTATAGAGCTGCTGCACGGCCGGATTCTCGTGCGATTTGCGGATGGTCTTGGCCTGATCGGCACGATAGATGGCTGCAGCGCGTTTTTTCCTGATCTCCATCGAGGTGGGAACCGGCTGACCACCGCCGCCGATGCAGCCGCCGGGGCAAGCCATAATTTCGATAAAGTGATAGTGGGCCTCGCCGGCAACGATCTTTTTCATGAGCTGGCGGGCGTTGGCGAGGCCGTTGGCGACGGCAGCCCGAACGGTGAGATCGCCGACCTGAACCTCCGCTTCGCGGACGCCTTCCAGGCCGCGGACAGCCTTGATTTCGACCTCTTCCAGAGTCTTGCCGGTGACCACCTCGTAAACCGTGCGCAGGGCGGCCTCCATGACGCCACCGGTGTTGCCGAAGATGACCGCGGCGCCGGTCGAAATTCCCAGCGGCGCATCATACTCTTCATCCGGCAGGTCGGGCAGATGGATGCCGATCTGCTTCATCATTGTGGCTGCTTCTCTGGTGGTGAGAACGGCATCGACATCCTTGAAGCCGCTGCTGCTCATCTCGGCGCGGTCGCTCTCGTACTTTTTCGCTGTGCAGGGCATGACCGAGACCGAAAAGATGTTTTTCGGATCGGCGCCGATTTTTTGCGCATAGTAGGTCTTGGCGAGGGCGCCGAACATCTGCTGCGGGGATTTGCAGGAAGAGACGTGCGGCAGGAGTTCGGGATAGAAATGTTCAATGAAATTGATCCATCCCGGGCTGCAGGAGGTCAACAGGGGCAGGGTGCCGCCGTTTTTCAGCCGGTTGAGCAGCTCATAGCCCTCCTCCATGATGGTCAGATCGGCAGTAAAGTCGGTGTCGAAGACCTTGTCGAAGCCAAGACGACGCAGGCCGGCGACCAGCTTGTCGGTGACCAGCGAGCCGGCGGGCATGCCGAATTCTTCGCCGATGGCGACGCGGACGGCCGGCGCGGTCTGGACGACAACATGCAGGTCGGGATTGTCGAGGGCGTCCCAGACCCGCTGGATATGGCTGTTCTCGTACAGGGCCCCAACCGGGCAGCGGTCGATGCACTGGCCGCAGGCGACGCAGGCGACCTCGCTCAGCCCCTTGCCGAACGGGGTGTCAACCCAGACATCATATCCGCGGCTCTCCATGCCGAGGGCGCTGACGCTCTGGACCATGGTGCAGGTCTGGACGCAGCGGCGGCAGAGGATGCATTTCGAGGGGTCGCGGACGACGGAGGGACTGGAGGTATCCAGCTCGCCCTTGCGTTCGCGGTATTCGAAAGAGATTTCGCGGATGCCGAGCTGGTCGGCAACGGCGCGCAGTTCACAGGAGCCGTTGCGGACGCATTCGGTGCAGCGCATGGGATGGCGGGAGAGCAGCAGTTCCATGGCAATCTTGCGCGATTCGCGTACCACCTTCGAGTTGGTGATCACCTCCATCCCCTCTGCGACCTTCCAGGAACAGGCGGTGCGCAGGAGACGATCACCCTTGATCTCGACGACGCAGAGGCGGCATGCGGAGATCGGGGGCAGATCGGGGTGATAGCAGAGGCGGGGGATGTTGATCAGAGCCTTCTCGGCGGCTTCAAGAACCGTGGCATCTGCCGGCACGGTAACCTTGCGTCCATCTATGGTCAAATTGACAGTATCCAAGGGAATCCTCCTAAAATAATAAATGGGTGTAACTATTTCCGGTGGAGAAGATCAAGCGGCGGCCGTATCGGCGGCCTCAAAGGTGCACTTGCCGGACTTGCATTTCTTTTCCAGATGCTGTTCGAACTCCTCTCTGAAGTAACGCAGGCAGCCGATGATGGGAATCGGAGCCGCCTGACCCAGGCCGCAGAAAGCGCCCTTGGTCATGGTATTGGCGAGCTCCTCCATCAGTTCGAGATCCCTGGCTGTGCCATGGCCGGAGGTCAGGCGCTCGAGGATCTCGAGCAGGCGGCCGTTGCCCTCCCGGCAGAGGGTGCAGATGCCGCACGACTCATGCACAAAAAATTCGACAAAGTTTTTGACCAAACCGACAACGCACTGGCTGTCGTCGACCACGAGCAGGGCGCCGGAGCCCATGCCCGCGCCGATCTCGCGCAGGGACTCGACGCTCAGAGGCAGATCGAGATGCTCACTGGTCAGGATGCCGCCGGTGGTGCCGCCCAGCTGGGCAAGCTTGAAGCCTTTGCCATTCGGGATACCGTGGCCGATGTCATAGATGATTTCGCGGAGGGTGATGCCCATCGGCACCTCGATGAGGCCGGGATTGTTAATATTGCCGACCATCGTAAAGACCTTGGTGCCGGGACTCTTGGCCGTGCCGATGCCCTTGTACCACTCCGCCCCCTTGCGGATGATCTGGGGCACATTGGCGAGGGTCTCGACATTGTTGACAATCGTCGGCTTTCCCCAGAGGCCTACGGAGGGCGGGAAGGGCGGCTTGTTGCGCGGCTCCCCGCGCTTGCCTTCGATCGATTCGATCAAAGCGGTTTCCTCGCCGCAGATATAGGCCCCGGCCCCTTCACGGATCTCGAGATCGAAGGAGAAGGGGGTGCCGAAAATGCTCTTGCCGAGCAGGCCGTGGGCGCGGGCCTGTTCGATGGCGCGCTTGACCCGGGCGATGGACATGTGATATTCTCCGCGGATGTAGACGTAGCCCTGATGGGCCCCGACGGCATAGCCGGCCAGGATCATCCCTTCGATGACGGCGTGGGGATCGCCTTCAAGGATGAGGCGGTCCTTGAAGGTGCCGGGCTCGCCCTCATCGGCGTTGCAAATGATATATTTTTCTTCCGATTTTTCCTTGGCCGCAAAGCTCCATTTGAGGCCGGTCGGGAAGAAGGCGCCGCCGCGGCCCTGCATCCCCGACTTTTTCACCTCCTCCATGACCGCTTCCGGGGTCATCTCCGTGAGGGCCTTGCCGAGGGCCTCGTAGCCGTCATGGGCGATGTATTCCTCGATGCTTTCAGGATCGATCACGCCGGCGTTTCTGAGCACCACGCGCTCCTGTTTACAAATGCGCGCCGACTTTTCCCCCATCTCGCCCTCAGCCGACGGAATATCGAGATAGTGCAGGCGTTCGACAATGCGGCCCTTGAGCAGATGCTCGGCGATGATCTCGGAGACATCCTCCATCTTGACGCCGACGTAGTAGACGGCATCAGGAAAAATAACCAGCACAACGCCCTTGTCGTAGATGCCGAGGCTGCCCGTTTCGACCACGCGCACATCATCGGCCAGTCCGGCCAGGGCTACTTCCTTGACCAGGGCGTCTTTGACCGAGCGGGCACCCTGGGATATGGTATGGGCATCCATTGCGACCAGAATATGGATTCTATGCATTGGAGGATCCTTTCACTTTGTAGTCTTTCAATATCGCGATCGCTTTCTCGGGGGTGAGATTGCCATAAACCTCACTGTCGATCATCATCACCGGGGCGACAGCGCAGAGCCCGAGGCAGCTGGTAAACTCGAGGGTGAAGAGTCCGTCCGGGGTGGTCTCGCCGGTTTCAATGCCGAGATAGCTCTTGATCTGGGCGAGAACCTCCTTGGAATCCTTGACATAGCAGGGGGCATTGTTGCAGCAGCGCACGATGTGTTTGCCCTTGGGCTTGGTGGTGAAAAGAGAGTAAAAAGTGGCGACGCCATAGATTTCGCTGAGGGGGATATCGATCTTTTTGGCGATGCGGGTGAGAAGTTCCTCGGAGAGGTGACCATACTCCTTCTGCACATCCTTGAGGACGTAGATGAGCGGCGTTTTGGTCGCCGCATAGGAAGTGATGATTTTATCTACTGCAGTGTAATCCGTCATAGGTTCCTCCATAAAACTCGGCAAGTTACGTACATTAGCTCAACCCGGAATGGAGCTGCCGGCATTATTCATGCGAAAAGACATGGCTGGAGACGATACGATCGGCCAGGACATGCTCATCGATTATTTTGCGGGCAATTTCCGGATTGATCTTGCCGTAAGTGGTGGTCACCCCCTTGTCGGTCTGCACCACCTGAACGAGGGGTTCCTGATCGCAGAAACCAAGGCAGCCGGTCTGGGTGACGACGACGTCGGTGACACTTCTCTTGTTTATCTCATCAAGTATAGCGGACATGACCGCGCGTGCGCCGGCGGCAATCCCGCAGGTCCCCATGGCGATGACGATGCGGTATTTGGCCGATTGTTCACGGGCCGCCATCTCTTTTTTGGCCTTTTCCTTGATGGCGCGAAGATCTGACAGACTTTTCACTCGGTATTCCTCCTGCAGTTGTGTTTCACCGGCGGAGCGTGGAGATGATTCCGCCGATGTGGAGCTGTTGATTAAGTAAAATATACCGCAAAAATTCAATATCGGGCCGGCGCGGGGGGCAGGATCAGGCGGTCGAGCCAATCGACAGCAGCTTCTCCTCAATCCATTTTTGCGCCGGTTCGACCAGCATGTACTGAGAACAATCCAGCTCGGCCATACGGGCATAGATCCAGTAGGAATCAAAAGCAAAACAGCCCGTGTCTGTCCGGTGGCCGTAGACAAAATGGACATCCGGTGCGCCGATGATCAGATTGACCACGGTCTCGGCAATTCCGCCAAGTGGAGAGCGGTTCAGGCTGTTGTGGTGAAAAGAGGCGGTCAGCGTGGTGCCTTTGCCGAGTCTGGATTTGATCCTGAGCGTCCCGCCGCAGCTGGTCGCCGCCTGCCTGAGAAGAGGGAGCCCCATGCCGACAGGACGGGTGGTCCGCGTTGTCACAAAGGGATCAATGACCGCATCGATCATCTCCTGGCTCATGCCGCGTCCGTTATCACGGATGGTAATCGAAAACTGATTTTTCTCTACTGACTCTTCTATCCAGAGGATAACACGGCTGGCCTTCGCCTCGATCGAGTTGGTGACGATATCCAGAATATGCAGGGAGAGTTCGCGCACAAGCTGTCCTTATTCTCTGTTTCAGTGCACAGCTGCCGCACATGAGGCGCCGCTGCGGCCGGCCTCTTCCGGTTCAAGGACAGCGATCTGACGGCCGTTCTCCCCCCGGCAAGCCAGCAGAAGCTCGGGGAAAGAGGGTTCTGACATCCTGAACCAGCTTCGTGCAGTGCCGATCTGTTCGACGTCATGGGCATCAGAAGCAGTGATCAGCTGCATCCCGCTGCCGCTGTAACGTTCCACCGCGTCGGCCAGGTTGGCGCGGCGGGAGAGTTCGACGATCCTGAAGGGCAGATCGGCGGGCAGGAAGCCCAGAGTTCGCACCATACTGTTGGCGCGCCGGTCAATATGAACGGGATAGATGATACCCTCCCTGGCGACGGTCTCACGCACAACCTGATCATAGGGCGCATGTATGGGCAGACCTAGCAAGCGCATATTTTCGGCGACGATATTTTCCCGCTCATCGACGACAAGCTGCGGTCCCCACAAGGATGGGTCGTTTTCCCCCTCCTGCAGCTGACTGTAGAGCCACTCCTGAAAATCAAAGAGCTGTTCCAGTGCGGGGAAGAGTGTGATCATGTGGATCTCCTCCCGTGTGGATACCTCGATGCCCGGAAAGACCTGGAGCCGGGTTCCCTGAGCGGCGCGCTGGACGGCGGGGACATTCTCCGCCGAATTGTGATCAGTAATCGCAATAAAATCCAGCCCCTGGTGGATGGCGGTCCGGACAATATCCTGCGGCCCCATGGTCAATTCAGAGCAGGGTGACAGCACGGTATGAATATGGAGGTCACCAACATACCAGCGCAGCATTCAATTGCTCCCGCGTAGACCCAGGGCATAGAGCCGGCCCGCAATATCAAAGGCATTCTGGTCGCAGCTATAGAGGGCGATCTTTTTGATGTTGGCTTTGTCGATCGCGTCCATGGCGGGCACGGCGCCGTTGGTGAAGATGACCGCGGTCAGCTCCTTGAAAAAAGCGATCGCGATGACATTCTCATGGGCCTGATTGGTGATCCAGATGGCATCGCGCGGCACTCTGGCCATCACATCGCTGAGGATGTCGGAAATGCATGCAGAAGATACATCCCGTTCTTTGGAATTAGCCATTGTAAGGCAATTTAGAGGGATTTCTTCAAGTATTTTTATAAATTCCATGGCCTGTCTTTACTCTCTTGGCGTGTGGGGTAATGAGTTCACGGCAGTGAAACTTCCGCCGGTATCCTTGCCAAACTGCACCAGGTCGATCACGATGGCGCCCATATCGATGGTCTCCCCTCCTTCCACGAGGACGACATCGCCGGTTCTGAGGTTTTTTTTAAGCCAGTTGCCGGCCTCCTCGACGGTGGAACAGGTTATGACCCGTTTGCGGCGGCTGGTGGCGGTGGTGATGGCCGATGCAGCGGCGCCGGCGTAATCTCCGACCAGGACGGCGATATCGATTGGCATGCCGGCGATATAATGGCCCATCATGGTATGCATCACCCGGGTTTGTCCCCCGATCTCAGTCAAATTCCCCATGACGAAGATAAGCCGTCTGGCATGGCGGCGAAAGTTGATCAATGATTTTGTTGATTTGTAGAATGACTGGGGAGTAGCGTCATGGGTGTCGTCGAGGATGTAAAAGCCAGGGAAGGCGTGCAATCTGCCGCGTCCGTCGGGAAGGGTGAAACCGTTTTCAAGGGCATTTTTAATGGTTTCGCGTGGCACACCGAGTTCCGAAGCGGCGGCGTAGGCGGCGAGGGCATTGTAGACATCGCCGAGGGAATAGAGAGCCATCCTGAGGTGCACTTCTTCAGTACCGTGCCTGTGGATGGTGAAGCTGGTGCCTTCCGGCCCGAGATGTCGAATGGAATCGGCGTAATAGTCCGATACCGAACTCAGACCGTAATAGAGCACTCTGCCGGCCAGATTCAGCCCCATCATACGCGTGAATTCATTGTCGCGATTGAGGATGGCGATGCCGTCCGGGTCAAGGGCGGTGAGCAGTTCAAGCTTGGCAGCGGCGATATCATCGATCTTGTCATAGTGAGAGAGGTGAGCTTCACCGACATTGGTGATGATCGCCATATGGGGTTTGATCAGGTGGGCGGCGGTGCGGCTTTCCCCCGGGATGGCGGCGCCGATTTTCAGGACCGCCCAGTCCAGCGGCGGGTGGATGGTGGTGAGTTCCCGGCCGATCTCTGCCGCGGTATCGGAGTTGCAGGAAAACTCGTAAACGCGGCCGGCCTGGCGCAGGATATGGGCGAGCATGGACCTGGTCGTCGTCTTGCCATTGCTGCCTGAAATAGCGATGAATGGAAAAGTCAGATGGACACGATATGCTTCAGCACCAGCGATGGCCTGATCAAGCATCATGGTCATACTTTGAATTCACCGTTAGGGTTAACCAGTATGGAGCAGGCGGAACCGGCTCCGATCGAACCGTTCAGAAAGGAAAATACATAAATTTTTGAAAAGAAGAAAGAAAATAAATCGGCAGGTCTCCTTTTATCGTTCAGCGAGCGGAAGGAAAAGGGTAAATGTAGTTCCAACCTCGTATTCCGATTCAGCTTCAATGCGGCCGGCATAGCTGTCGACGATCTTTTTGACCAAGGTAAGCCCCAGTCCGGTGCCGGTGATGCTGCGGGTGTGGGCATTTTTGGCGCGGAAAAACTCCTCGAAAAGCCGTTCTTTCTCTTCAGGCTTCATGCCGATGCCGGTATCGCGTACGACCAGCTTGGCATAGCCCTTTTCCCGGCTGGTATGCAGGGTTATTGAGCCCTGAGGCCGGTTATACTTGACGGCATTGGAGATCAGGTTGGTGAGGAGCCGCTGGATCTCTTCCTTGTCGGCGTCGATCAGCAAGGCCTCGGTGAGCTCAGTCTCAAGGGTCAGTCCATTCTTTTCGATCTCATTGGTGAAGAAATCGGCCACAGATTGGGTCATGAGAGAGAGATCCAGCCGTTCGATCTCGCGGCGGACCTTGCCGGCCTGGATACGGGAGATATTGAGCAGGTCATTGATGAGGGTAATCAGGCTTTTACTGCGCTCAAGGGAGCGGCGAAGATAGCTGTCGTAGGTCTCGGGTTCATCACCCAGCGTTTTATCGACAACCATTTCGAGGTAGCCCTGGATGGCGGACAATGGCGCCTTGAGTTCATGGGCAGCCATGTTGACGAACTGGGACTTGAGCAGTTCCAGCTGCTTGAGCTCGGATATATCACGGAGAACAGAGACGTAGCCGATCAGGCGGTTTTGATCATCACGGATGGTCGTGGTATTGGCCATCACGACCAGTTTTGCCGGCGGATGGATCACGAACTCCTGCTGCAGAGCCTGGAGGCTGTCTTTCTGCCTGAAAATGTCAGCGATCAGCTCCTGAAATTGTTCCGGCAGCACCTCGCGGATGGAGCGGCCGATGACCAGCTCCTTTTCAAGTTCGAGCAGGCGGGGAAACTGGGGGTTAAAGAGGACCACCTCCTCATCCTGATTGAGCACAACGATGCCGTCGGCGATCGAATTGATGATGGTGCGGATGCGGGACTTTTCCTGCACGATCTCGAGCAGGCGTCTCTCCTGTTCGATTCTAAGCTGGCGCGCTTCAAGGATATACCAGCGCCTTTCAACAGCGCGGTCAAAAACCAGCTGGATCTCCTCAGGCGCGAAGGGCTTGGCGATATAGTGGTAGGCGCCCAGCCTGGTGGTCTCGACGGCTGTTTCGATGGAGGCATAGGCCGTGCAGATGACGCATATCGCCTCCGGGAACCTGGCCTTGATGGCGCCGAGCACCTCCACCCCATCGATATCGCCGATTTTGAGGTCGAGAAAGTAGATATCGAACTCTTCAGCAGTGCCTTTGTCGATACCAAGCCGTCCGGTTTCGGCGGTTTCGACCCGATGGCCTTGCGCCTCAAAGAGGCGCCGAATGCCCTCCCGCATGCCGAATTCGTCATCGACGACGAGGATATTTGCCCGTTCGATCTTCATAGCTGCCCGATTTGAGTGGTGTAAATGTGCTGCGGAAGAGACAGCGCTCTCACCGGTCGTGCGACCGGTGAGCCTGCAGTATACGTACGCTCAGTGCCGGGGAGCTTCAGGAGTATCAAAAAAACGTTCCTTGATAAACGCGAGCAGTTCACGCGGTGGAATCGGTTTATCCAGGTATTCGTCGGCCTGGATCCATTTACGCTCCTCCTCTGTCTGGGTGGAGAAGCGGATGCCGGTCTCGTGGCTCGCAGCGGTCATGATCACCACCGGAACACTGACGCCCTCGGGCAGGCTCTTGATGCGGTGACAGAGGACAAAGCCCGAGTCAAAGTGCTCCATGGCCAGATCGACCATCACCAGATCGGGGAGATAGGTTTTAAACAGTTCAAGTCCTTCGGCGGCTGTGTTGGCTGTGGCCACTTCAAAACCGGCCTTTTCGAGGACCGGCACGTAGATCTGAAGCAGATCATAGTCGTCATCGACCATCATGATTTTTTTCTTCATGGCGCTGGTATCTTCCTTTGTCAGGTTTTATTTATCCTGCAGCATGGCGTGTACCTTGGCGAGAAGAAGTTCCTTCTGGACAGGTTTTTCGATAAAACTGTCCACAGGATTCCACTCGACATCGGGGCCAATGCGCAGATTGAAGGGATGTTCCCGGTTTACACCGGTCAGCATCAGGATGGGGGTGTGGCGGATCGCCTCATGCTTGCGAATCTGCCGTGCCACCTCGAATCCTTCACCGACCGTGCTCATCATTACGTCCAGAATGACCAGATCCGGCCGTTCCGCGATCACCTTTTCCAGTCCTTCGGCTCCGCTGAAAGCGGCCACAACCTCATAGCCGGCCATGGTGAGAAGGGCGCGGTTCAGTTCGACGATATCGATGTCATCGTCGATCAGTAAAATCTTTTTACTCATTGCATGCTCTCCTGCACAGCTTTGAAATCGAAAGCAGCGGCATGGACTGCATTCTGAACCGGCAATTCCACCGTGAATGTCGATCCATGATCGACTTCACTCTTGACGGTGATGCTGCCGCGATGCATTTTAATGATGCCATAGGCGATGGCCAGCCCGAGGCCGGTCCCCTTGCCGATCTGCTTGGTGGTGAAGAAAGGTGTGAAGAGTTTGTTCATATTTTCAACCGGGATGCCCCCGCCGGTATCGATAAAGGCGATGCGCATTTGCTGCCCGTCGGCTGTGACTGTGGCCTGGATGGTCAGTGTGCCTCCCTCAGGCATGGCTTCAGCGGCGTTGACCGCCAGGTTGAGAAAAACCTGATAAATCTGATCAAAATCGACCTCGATGAGAGGAAGATCAGGGTCAAGCCTGGCGACAACATGGGTCATCTGAAAAAGCGGCTGATTGAAGGCGACAGAGATGAGCTTGTCGAGGATCTCCTGCAGAGTCACCTTGCGCAAATTGAGTTTGCCCTGACGGGCGAAGTTGAGCAGCCCGGCGACGATCTTTTGACACCGCTTGGCTTCATCCATGATGAAGTGCAAATCCTTGCTCTTCTGGTCGTCCTCCTTCAACTGTTGCAGGAGGAGATGAGCGTAAAGCATGATCGAACCGAGGGGATTATTGACCTCATGGGCAACCCCGGCTGCCAGCTGTCCGATCGAGGCCAGTTTCTCATGCTGAATGAGCTGCTCCTGGGCGTCTGCCAGATCGCCCAGAGATTCCTGCAGCTCTTTCTGGGTGTGCTGCAGTTCCTCGATAACGTAAGGAAGACACATCTCTTCCTCAGCAAAGCCCTGAAAGACCGCTTTGGCGTATTCGCGGCAGGTTTCATAGCCGCAGGCTCCGCAGTTCAGTTCGTCGGAGGAGATGGCTTTCTTGATCTCCTTGAGGATCAGCCTGATCTCGTCCTCCGTGGGTTCAGGTTTTTCCTTGACCGCGGGTTTGAAGGAGCGGTGGATCACGACATCCTGATACTGGAGGATGGCCTTTTTCCATTCCGCATAGTTGGTCTGCATGCGCAGCGAATCGGTATAGGCGACGATCTTTTGTTTGCGGGTGAAAAAATTCAGCGAGGTGTCCGTGAAAGGCCCGCTGATACACCCCTCGCAGAAGAGGATATCAACCAGACTCGCCTTGACCTGATGGTTTTTCAGGCTTTCCAGCAATTTGAGCACGCGCTGTTTGCCTTCGGTGACGACCACTTCGTTGTTCATCAAATCGAAAGGCAGGCCGGCACTGCGCAACAGCCCTCCAGAGACCGGATAGAGGCGTCCGAGATAGGCATGAGGCGGATCAAAGGCGACCGGCTCAGCCTGGGCGGGGTCGATCCCGCGGCGTTTCCAGAGTTCCTTCAGTTCTGCGTAGGTGAGCACCTCGTCCACGGCGTCCGAGACCTCGGGGTCGAGCATCTCGACTTTTTTAGCCGTGCAGGGACCGATGAAGACCGTCCTGACCTCTTCGCCATAGCAGCGGCGGACAACCCTTCCCATAGCGACCATGGGGCTGACTATCGGGGCCAGATTGGGCACCAGTTCGGGAGCCGTGCGTTCGACCAGTTCATAGATAACCGGACAGGAGCTGGTAATCAGCGGCAGGGCGATCTCCTGGCCGTCCAGAGTCTGTTTGGAGTTGACCAGACGGTAGTATTCACGATTGATCAGATCCGCACCGTAGGCGACCTCGACCACGTGCTGAAAACCCGCCTTGTGCAGGGCCCCGGCAATCTGTTCCCCCTCCAGATCCGGCAGGCCGGCCGGAAAAGAGGGAGCGATCATGGCGACGACAGGATGGCCGCTCTTGAGAAAGCGCTCGACCGCCTCCACCCCGCTCTTCACCGCTTTGGCCCCCTGGGTGCAGACGGTGACGCAATGTCCGCAGCCCAGACAAAGCTCCTCCACTACCTTCGCCTGGCCTTTGACGACCATGATGGCTTTGGCGGGGCACTCGCGGATGCAGGAATAGCAGCTTTTACAACGTTCCTCTATGGTCCATATGACGGACATACAGCCATCCTTTCCGGCGGCTCTTTAGGCGCGTTCCACATAGTGGGTGTGGAGCAGTTCATGGGCCTTGTGGCCGTTGGGCTCGCCGAGGAATTCCTTATAAAGGCGCATCACCGCTTCATTCTGGTGTGAAGCGCGTTTGGGCAAGGTGCGATCGATGGCATAGATAGCCTCCATGCGCTTGCGCACCCGGTCCGGGTCGCTGTTGATGGGCTGGCCGCCGCCATTGATGCAGCCGTTCGGGCAGGCCATGACCTCGATGAAGTGATAGGTGTTCTCGCCGGAGCGGATCTTGTCAAGGATGGTGCCGATATTCTTCAGTCCGCTGACGGCGGCTACCTTGATGGTCAGGTTGGCGATGGTGACCTCGCCCTCCTTTACTCCCTGCAGACCACGCACCGGCGTGAACTCGACATTATCCATCTCCTTGCCGGTGAGGAAAAAGTGGGCGGTGCGCAGAGCAGCTTCCATGACCCCGCCGGCGGCGCCGAAAATGACCGCGGCACCAGTCGACTCGCCCATCGGATCATCGAAATGTTCGTCAGCGAGCTTGGTGAAATCGATGCCGGCGTTCTTGATCATGCGCGCCAGCTCGCGTGTAGTGAGCACCGCATCGACATCGCTGAATTCCTCTTTCAGTTCCGGGCGCTGGGCCTCGAACTTTTTGGCGATACAGGGCATGATCGAGATGACATAGATGTCCCTGGCAGGAATGCCGGTCTTTTCGGCGTAGTAGGATTTGATCAGCGCCCCCTCCATCTCGTGCGGCGACTTGCAGGAGGAGACATGCGGGAGCAGATCAGGATAAAAATGTTCAATATACTTGACCCAGCCCGGACTGCAGGAGGTCAGCAGCGGCAGCTTGCCGCCGTTATTGACCCGATGCAGCAGTTCGGAGGCCTCTTCGATGATGGTCAGGTCGGCGCCAAAGTTGGTATCGAATACCCGGTCCACCCCGAGCCGGCGCAGGGCGGCGACAATCTTGCCAGTGACCACGCTGCCCGGTTCCATGCCGAACTCCTCGCCGAGGGCGACGCGTACGGCCGGTGCGATCTGGGCGACGACATGCTTTTTGGGATTATTGATCGCCTCCCAGGCGATTTTTTCGTTGCTCTTTTCGCGCAGTGCGCCAACCGGGCAGACCGTGATGCACTGGCCGCAGAAGACGCAGGCGATGGCATTGAGGCTGCCGTCCATGGCCGGAGCGACTGCAGTCTTGAAGCCGCGGCGGACAAAATCGATGGCGCCCACATTCTGGACCTCATGGCAAACGCGCACGCAGCGGCCGCAGAGGATGCATTTTTCAGGGTCGCGTTCGATCGAAGGGCTGGCCACGTCGATCTTGCCGCCGCGAATCTCACCGGCATAGCGGACATCGCGAACGCCGTACTGCGCCGCCAGATCCTGCAGCTCGCAGTTGCCATTGCGCACGCAGGTGAGGCAGTCCTGGGGATGGTTGGCGATAAGCAGCTCGACGATGGTCTTGCGGGAACGCCGCACACGGGGTGAATTGGTCAGAACCACCATACCCTCGGTTACCGGGTAGGCGCAAGCGGGAATCAGATTGCGCTGTCCCTCGACCTCGACCACGCAAACCCGGCATGAGCCGGTGGGGCTAAAACCCTTGAGATAGCAGAGGGTGGGAATCTGGATGCCCTCGCGCTGTGCGACAGTGAGGATGGTTTCGCCCGGATTAGCCCAGCACTCTTTATTATTAATCGTTACCTTCATGATCGTCCTCTTGGTTTTACTCTACAAAGATCGCATCGAATTTGCAGTTGGCGCGGCACTGATCACAGCGGATGCACTTTTCGTCGATGATATAATGGGCTTTACCCTTCTCGCCCAGGATGGCGTTCTGGGGACATTTGCGCGCACAGACCGTGCAGCCGGTGCATTTGTCGGTGTCGATATGGTAGGTGAGCAGCTCGCGGCAGCTGCCGGCCGGGCACTTGCGATCGTAGAGATGAGCTTCGTATTCATCGCGGAAATAGCGCAAGGTACTCATGACCGGGTTGGCCGCAGTCTGTCCCAACCCGCAGAGGGAGGTATCCCGGATCACCTCTGAGAGGCGCTCCAGGTAGACCATGCCCTGAAAGCGCAGCAAAGCCTCGTCCGGAGACTTTTCGCTGCGGTAGCTCTGGGTCAGCCGTTCGAGGATCTCCAGCAGCCGCTTGGTGCCTTCACGGCAGGGGATGCACTTGCCGCAGGATTCGGACTGGATGAAGGTCATAAAATACTTGGCGACGTCAACCATACAGGTGGTTTCATCCATGACCACCAGGCCGCCCGAGCCCATCATGGCGCCGACCTTTTTGAGGTTTTCATAATCTATCTGGGTATCGATGACCTGTTCCGGCAGAGCGCCGCCGGAGGGGCCGCCGATCTGAACGGCCTTGAATTTTTTACCATCCGGGCAGCCGGCGCCGATATCATAGACCACTTCACGGAGGGTCACGCCCATCGGCACTTCCACCAGCCCGGTGTTGGTGATCTTGCCGGAGAGGGCAAAGATCTTGGTCCCCTTGGAGCCCTCGGTGCCGATGGCGGCGTACTTGTCGGCGCCATCGCGCATGATGTTTGGCACATTGGCGAAGGTTTCGACATTGTTGATGACCGTCGGTTTGCCGAAAAGGCCCGAGACCGCCGGGAAAGGCGGACGGGGCCGCGGCATACCGCGCTTGCCTTCGATGGAGTGCAGGAGAGCGGTTTCTTCGCCGCAGACAAATGCACCGGCGCCTTTTTTGATCTTGAGGTTCAGATTAAAGCCGCTGCCGAGGATGTTCTGTCCGAGCAGGCCATAGGCTTTCGCGTCGGCGATGGTCTTTTCCAGCCGCTTGATGGCGAGGGGATACTCTGCACGGCAGTAGATGTAGCCTTCGCTGGCTCCGATGGCATAGGCGCCGATGATCATGCCTTCGATGACACGGTGAGGATCGCTCTCCATCACGGCACGGTCCATGAAAGCGCCCGGATCGCCCTCGTCTGCGTTGCAGACGATATATTTCTGTTCAGCGGGCTGATTGAGGGCGAATTCCCATTTTTTCCCGGTCGGAAAACCGCCGCCGCCACGGCCGCGCAGACCCGATTTGAGGATCTCCTTGACCACCTCGGCTGGGGTCATTTTACTGATAGCGCGGGAGAGGCCCCTGTAGCCACCGCGGGCAAGATACTGGTCGATGCTCTCGGGATCAATGACACCGCAGTTCTCGAGCACCAGCTTTTTCTGTTTGGCGAAAAAGGGCACCTGATTGAGGAAGGGCAGCTCTTTCCAGCCGGTCTTGCCGTTGGCCGATTCATAGATGCCGAGCAGTTTCTCCTCAACCACCTCGTTCTCAACCAGGGTTTTTTGCAGGAGCAGGGGGACATCTTCCGGTTTGACCTTGCAGTAACAGAGTCGGGCACGGCCCGGGATTTTAATGTCGACGATCACCTCTTTGGAGCAGTAGCCAACGCATCCGGTAGGCACGACCTTGATCTCGAGGTTCAGCCTCTCCAGTTCACTCAGGATCGCCGCATGCACCCGGTTGGCGCCGTTGGCGAGGCCGCAGGTCCCCATGCCAATGAGGATCACCGGTTCCTTGTGGTTCTGCAGCAGGATTTCGGATTTAAAGGCGTCAAGCTGTTTCTTGCTTTCTGCGGACTGGTGGCACTTTTGTCCTTCGTTGATGCAATCTATGTAATGGACGCAAGGTTTTTCAGTGGTGTGCCAGCAGTTGGCAAATATCTGCGCATATGAATTCATACCAGCCTCATTCTTCATTAGTAGTCTTTTTCATTGAAGCAATCAACTTTTGCACAGCCTTGACCGTCAGTCCGCCGTGAAATTCGTCATCGATGGTGATCACCGGGGCAATGCTGCAGGCGCCGATGCAGGCAACAGTTTCGATTGAAAACTGGAGGTCTTTGCTGGTCTGACCGGCCTTGATACCCAGTTCATTTTCGAGTGTGGTCAGAATATCAAATGATCCCTTGACATGGCAGGCCGTGCCGCGGCAGACGCGAATGACGTGCTTGCCCAGCGGCCGCAGACGGAACTGGTTGTAAAAGGTCGCCACCCCATAAACACGGCTGACTGGCAGCCTGGTGTGTTCGGCGACGTGCTCCAGATCGTCCTCGGAGAGATAGCCGCTTACCTCCTGAATATCCTGGAGGATCGGAATGAGGATCGAGGGATCATTTTGGGGATACTTTGCGTAGACCTCTTGAATTTCCATGCTGTCCTCTTGCGATATGACTTTTGTTGATTTAGTGTTTGAGAGTATCGATGCCCAGCGCCGCAGTGACGGCCAGTTGCAGATCTTGCATGCCGAGTGAATCCACATGGTAATAAAAAACTTGTTCCCGGCGGACCTTGCCCTCGAGGCTGCGCGTATTCTCCTCTGTCCGCACGATAATGCGCATCGAGGGATCACACCCCTTGAGGAGCCGGATGGCTTGGTCGATTTTCAGACCATGGGTCCGGGCGTCAAGGACGATGAGGTCGAAATGCTGGCGCTGCACCTGTTCGAGGGCCTTGACGGCGTCCTCGACCATAAATGTGGCGATTGCATTGGTGCGGAGAAAGTGGTCCAGCTCCTGCGTAATGCTCTTGTGTGGATTTGCGACGATGAGACAATTCATGACATCAAGCCGAATGATAGTTCCTTTGCGCTCAACAGGTCAAATAGCATGCCACAAACCGGGATTCGGAGCGATAGAATATTACATTGATTATTATTGAATTACAGTACCGAAGTAAATTCAGCTGTACGAAATAGCACAAGTTCTATCATAATTGATAGAATCATATGTGGCGAAACTCCACACTAAGCACAGTTAAAAAAGCCGGCCGAGGCGTTACAGGCCCTGGACGATAGGCTGCGAGTGGGGCTTGTGAAAGAAATTCCGTCAGGGTAGTCGGCTGCGGAGCCTTTTCCTCCAGAGAAGCACCAGGCATTAGGAGAGACGGTATGAGTGTGAGATCAGGGCAGGGAGAGTCCGTAGCGGCGGATCTTGTCATAGAGGGTCTTGCGGTCGATGCCGAGGCATCGGGCGGCCCGGCTGATATTGTACTCCTCTTCCTGAAGGATTTTATGGATATGTTCTTTTTCAACCTCCGCCAGGGAGAGGGGAGCGCCGGAGTTTTTTTCGCCTGCCCGCTCGTTGAAGAACTGGATATGCGGGGGAAGACTCTGCAGGGTGAGTTCGGAGCTCTCCTCGATGACGGCGGCCCGTTCGATCATGTTTTCCAGCTCCCTGATATTGCCGGGCCAGGAGTAGCGTTGAAACAGTTCGCGGACGGGTTCAGCGACCTTGCCGATGGGATTGTGGCGGCGCCGTTTGTTATGCTTTTGGATGAAGTGATCCATCAAAAGCTCGATATCTTCAAGCCTTTCGCGTAGAGGAGGTAGCACAATTGGAATGACGCTGATGCGGTAGTAGAGATCTTCGCGAAACTGTCCCCCGCTCACTGCGTCTTTGAGGTCGAGGTTGGTCGCAGCGATAACGCGGACATCCACAGGAATGGTCTGAGAGGAGCCGACTCTGCGGATCTCCCGTTCCTGGATGGCGCGCAAGATCTTGGCCTGGACGTTGAGAGAGATATTGCCGATCTCATCAAAAAAAAAGGTGCCGCCCTGGGCGAGCTCAAAAGCGCCATGTTTGGTGGCGGTGGCGCCGGTGAAGGAGCCTCTAACATGCCCGAAGAGTTCACTTTCAAAAAGTGATTCGACCAGTGATCCGCAATCCATCGCGAAAAAGGGTTTGTGCTTGCGTGGACTGAAGGCATGGACGGCTTTGGCGACAAGTTCCTTGCCGGTGCCGCTCTCCCCCTGGACAAGAACGGTGCTGTCGGTGGGAGCGACTTTACGGATGAGGGCGTAAAGTTCCTGCATGCGGCTGCCCGCGCCGATGATCTGCATCGGCCGGTCGTTAAATGTAAAGGCGAATCCTGCGGAGTCGGCAACTTTGGGAGCCTGGCGGTGCTGCAAGAGTTTGCGGACGATCTCGAGGATCTGTTCCGCTTCAAAAGGTTTGGCGACATAGTCACGCGCACCGTTCTTCATCGCCTCCACCGCCATTTCAATGCTCGCATAGCCGGTCATCATCACCACATCGGTTGACGGGCTGATCTCCTGCATCCTGCGGATAAAATCGATCCCGCTCATCCCCGGCATGCGGAAGTCGACAAAGGCGATCTCAAAGACCTCAGCGGCAGCCAGTCGCAGGCCCGATTCGGCCTCTCCAGCAGTCTTGACGTCATAACCGGACATATCCAGCAGCCGCCGGCAGCCCTCGCGTAAAAGCTCTTCGTCGTCAACGATGAGGATTTTCACGGCGTTTTCCATGTGGTCAGCCTACTCGCTCTTTGCAGCAGCGGGAAAGGTGATCAGGATGGTTTCACCCTCTTCGCGGCGGGGAGTGAAGGCGAGTGTAGCGTCCAGAAGCCGGAGTAAAAGTACAGCGAGCCGGAGCCGGGCTGCATCGGGATCACTCCCCTCCTGCCGGGCGAGCAGGAGAGCGCGATCGCGCTCGGACAAGGGTTTGCGGAGGCCGATGCTCAGTCGAGTCCGCGCGGGTGTTCCCGGCACAACCTCAAGGGAGAGCAGGGGATCGGTATGGCCATTCCGGATAAGGTGATCGAAGAGCAGCTGCAGAGCGAGAATGGCCGGCACGCTGGGCAAGCCGGCCGGCCTCTCCCCTGCTGCGGAGGCAGCGAGGCTCGGCCGTGACCGGCCATCCGGCTGCATATCGGCCAGCAGCAGGGCGGTCTCCACCAGGGTGCGGAGATCGCGTGAAGAGGCCTGCTGCGCGGTGAGGCCGATGGCCAGTGCCCGGTCAACCAACTCCCGGAGAAGCGCGGGCTCCTGTTCGCTCTCCTGTCCGGTGCCTGCTCCGGCCCAGGACGGCCCGGAGAGAGCGGCTGTGGCCGTGCCCAGGGCGAGAAACGGTGTGCAGGCGTCGAAAAAGCGGTTGAGCATCCCCTGCTGGCTGATCAGGTCGCGCTGCGCAGCGTGGAGTTTCCGGGCCTCAAGGAGATGGTGGATTGACTTGCTGAGTTTTTCCGGCGGAAAGGGCTTGATGATATAGTCATGGGCGCCCTCACTCATGCAGCGGACCGCATCCTCGATGCTGGCGAAAGCGGTCATCATGATTACATCCATTTCCGGGCGGCAGATGCGGGTCCGGCTGAGCAGGGTGATGCCGTCCATACCGGGCATACGAATATCGAAAATACCGACGTCCAGCTCTTCGAATTTGCACAGCTGCAGCGCCCTGTCGCCGTTTTCGGCCGTGAAGACGCGGAATCCCTCCATTTCAAGCCATTGGCGAAGGGAATCGCGAATGATGGCCTCATCATCGACGATAAGAAGGGTGCCTGGTGCCCGCTGAGACATCTCATTCACTCCCGGAAAATGATGTTGCTGCCAAGAGGTGCATGGTTACGGTTTCATCGCGCGGCTGGTGATCGCCCATCCTTTTTCGCCGTTCATGCGGGCGTACCATTTCTTGTTCTGTTTGTAGAGCTTTTTAAACTCCCTGAAGAGGTGGTCGTAGAGCTGGCGGTTCTGCGGATCCGGTGTATAGCGTTGGCGGATGACAATATGATCGCTGATGGCTTCAAAGTTCTTGATATAGCCGAGTGACAGGCTCGCCAGCATCGCCGCGCCGCGTGCGTTGGCCTGCTGGGGATTGTCGGCCTGGCAGATGGTGCGGTTGGTGATGTCGGCGATGATCTGGCACCAGATGTCACTTTTGGCCCCGCCGCCGATGATGTGAAGCTTTTCGACGGGGTGATAGAGTTTCTCAAGGACTTCCAGTCCCCAGCGCAGATTGAAGGCGATGCCCTCGAGGACAGCGCGGATGAGGTGTTCGCGTCCGTGTTCGAGGCGGAGGTTGAAAAGACCTGCGCGGACGTTATGATCGTCGATCGGGCAGCGTTCCCCGAACATCCACGGCGTGAAGATCAGGCCGGCGGAGCCGGGAGGGGCCTGGGCGGCGAGATGGTCGAGGAGTTGATAGACATCCTCGAAGAGGGTTTCTTCCGAAAGGCGCTGTTTGTGATAGAGGATGCGGTTGGCCAGCCATTCGAGGCAGATGCCGATGGTCTCCTGGTGGGCAAGTGCCAGGTAATATTTTTCCGGATAGGTACTGCCGATGCAGCCGGCGTAGTGGGCGAGATCGATTTTGCGTCGGGTGAAATGGCCGGCAATGCCGCCGCTGGTGCCGAGGCGGATGCTGAGTTCACCTTCGTGAAGAGCGCCGGAACCGACCGCGGCGGCGGGGATATCGCCTGAGCCGTTGATCACCGGGATGCCCGGCTTCAGTCCCATCAGACGGGCGGGCTCATCCTGGAGAGTGCCGACGACTGCGGCGCTGGGCAGCGCTGGCGGCAGCTTGTTCGGGTCGATGCCAGCCAGGCGGCAGAGCTTTTCGTCCCAGCGGTTGCGGTTTTTACGGGTATCGAGAAGCCACCAGACTGCGGCCAGATCGACCGACTTGCACCAGTTGCCGGTGAGATGGTAAATGACGAAATCCTTGACATCGAGAAATTTGGCCGTTTTGGCGAAAAGCTCGGGCTTTTTTTCTTTCAGCCAGATGATCTTGGCGATAGGATCCTTGCCGGTGTGGCCCGGCGCGCCCCCGGTGACGCGGAGGAAGCGGAGCAGACGGAGAGGCTGGTAGCCGATAATGCGCGGCCAGGTCCAGAGCTTGTCATAGAGGATCTCCTGGCCTCTGGTATCGAGCCACGAAATCGCAGGCATGACAGGGACGCCCTTTTCATCGACCGCGACCACGGTCTGCATCTGGCAGCTGAAAGTGATGCCGGCGATCTGGTCGGGGGAAATACCCGCCATTTGCATCGCCTTATGGGTGGAAGTGTAGACGGCGTGGAGCCAATCGTAGGGGTCCTGTTCCGCGTAGTTGGCTTGCGGATAATGAACCGTATAGTCGTGTCTGGCTTCGGCGATCAAGCGCCCGTAAAGGTTGAAGAGAACGGCTTTGTTGGAACTCGTTCCAAGATCGTGAGTGAGGATGTACTTTTCAGTCATTCATTGTCCCGGCTGCCTTTAACATGGATGGAGTGAGGAACATCAGCGGTTCTACTCCCCTGTCAGACCGGTGATGCGGTAATTGAATTCGTAGGCGAGACTTCGACTCCAGGTTTCGTCGAAGAGGGTTTTATAGCGGGTGCCGTCTTCCGGCCCCACGGGTTTGCCGTACGAGAAAAACCAGTTGATGATCGGGCTGCCGGTGAAGCCGAGGGCCATCCAGTAGCGGCCGGGGGGCAGCAGCAGTTCGTCCGCGCTGCAGTCAAAATCGACCCAGTCATATCCGGGCGAATATTTGATCTCCTCGAGGGCGAGATACTTGCTGGTGGCGATATACTCACCGGGTTTGCCCGAGCCGTCATCGCGGAGAATTTCGAGCCAGAGCTGTCCCGAACCGCCGAATTTGTGCAGGGCGAGGCCTATTTGTGTGAGCTTGAGGGGTTTTTCGAGGATGAAGGTCTGGGCGTACTGATTGCCCTGGGTGGTGACATATTCGGCGGTTTCGACCATAAAATTCTTGCGCATCTCCATTTCACCGCTCTCTGCCAGGCGTGCGGGGCCGCGCGCGGAGAGGAAATCGGTATTCTGGGGGAATTCCGTGTTGCCCTGGCTGAAGGGCTGGCTGTAGGCGATACGGCGCATGATCTTTTGTTCGGTGAGCTTGGGCTTGGGTGCCGGCGGCAGTGCTGACCTTACCGCCACCGGGGTGAAGCCGGCCTCGACGGGCGGAAAGAAGAGCAGTTTTTGCGGACCATGATTCTGTTTTTCCGCACGCAGGTTGACACGATCCGAAGCGAGAACGTACTGGATAGTCTCTTCGAACTGGGGGCTGCCCTCGGCGCCCTGGGACTGGGACCAGCGGATAAGACCGTCGTTGCAAGTCTCCTCGTTATCGAGGCCGATCTCGACGCGGATGAAGCGGTTGCTGACGTAGAGGGCGGTCTGCTGGGGATCGAAGGGGACCCAGCCCAGGTCGGGGAACCAGACCTCGATCCAGGAGTGGCGTCCCTGGGCCATGCGCAGGGTGAGGGTGCCATTGGTCAATTCGACGTCGTAGGGTTCCTTGAGGGTGACGCCGTTGACAATGCGGCAGGGGATGCCGACGGCGCGCATCAGGGCGGCGCTCAGATGGGAATAGTTCTGGCAGTTGCCCTTGCCGGTGCGCAGTGAGTAGAGGGCGTCATAGCTGGGCGGGGCCAGGACGTAGCGCAGATTGTCGACGACATAGGTGAGGATGCGTTTGACGGCGTCATATTCGGTCTTGCTGCCGGCGGTCAGCCGGGAGGCCAGACTGGCGATCTCTTCATTGGCGGCCGGCGCCTGCTCGGTTGATTTCAGGTAGACCTCCTCACCGCGGCCGATCTGGCTGAGGGGAAAGGGGGCATTGGTGCGCAGTGGTTTCAGCTCCGTGCTGTTGCCCGCTTTGAAGCGCAAGGTCGACTGAACCATGGACTGGGGCTTGTTCCAGATGGCGCGCACGATCCGGTTGCCGCGTTCGTCCACTTTTTCATCCTGGCTGGAGGGCGGAACCGAGAAATCGAGGCGGAAGGCACTGATGGACTGCCGGTAGGTGGGCGAAGAGAAACTTTCCGGCAGAACGTAGCTTAAAACCAGCTTCTGGGTGCCCGGGGCGGGTGCGACTCGCTGTACCATTTCGTAGGTGATCTCGGAATACTGTCCGCCATTGATCAAATAATCCTCCGCCAGACCGGTGGCGATCCAGCCGAAAAGCAGGCCGATTGCAGCGACGTATCTTCTCATACTTTTACCTCACGCAGTGGAGCTGGTTGTCACAGGCATGGCGCCCATGCAGCAGAGGAAAAATCAGCCGGCGACGAGACCCAGGAACCTTTAGTTTGATTAAATATAGGAATAAGCACTTATTTTGTCAACAGTAATTAACGGAAGAAAGGGGTTGAATTGCACGCCGCAACCTGTTCAGGAAATCTACAATCCAAAGGGAGTCAAACTATCGATCTTGTTGCTATATTAAGCAGTTATTTATAGCTAACTATACTATATTTAGCGCAATTTAGTATAATTGCTTTGCATTATGTTGAATATTTAATCAACTGCTATGCCACACTGTTCATTATGTCTTCATAATTATCTAGCTTTCGTTATTGATATTCAGTGACTTAACCCTCCATCTACTATCCGGTGCATTTTGGCACACAAGTTGCAAAGACCGAGCGTCCCGCAGCCATGGGCACTGCCCTGTGCTTGTGGCACCGCCGCGAGGGATAGCCCTCGTCGCCGGCGGAAAAGATGCGGGCTGGAGTGCTCCCCTTATATTCACAGGATCAGCCCGAGCACTCCTGAAATCATAACTCATTCAACCGAGGAACCCGTTATGGCCGTACTGCTTCTGCTCTCGCTGGCGCTGGCTTTCATTCTGACGGATTATGTGGTCCAGCTGCGCCAGGCCAAAAAGAAATCTTAGAACGCTCTGCAGATAACCCAACAGGAGGATGCGGATGAAGGCCGCAATTCTAACGGATTTAACCAAATGTGTGGGGTGCGAAGCCTGTGCCCTGGCGTGCAAAGAGATCAACGACCTGCCCCGGGATTCAGCCAACCACATGCTGACCGCCTACACCTGGAGTTCGATGGAGCACCGCAACGGTGTGAACATCCGGCGGCAATGCATGCACTGCGAAGAGCCCGCCTGCGCCTCTGCGTGCCCGGTGGGAGCGCTCACCAAGACGCCCGAGGGCGCCGTGATCTATGATGGCCACAAATGTATTGGCTGCCGCTACTGCATGATCGCCTGCCCCTTCGGCATTCCCAAATACCAGTGGGACAAGCCGATCCCGGTCATTCAAAAGTGCATTTTCTGCTATGAAAAAGCTCTCAAGATCGGTGAGCAGCCCGCCTGTACGGCGGCATGCCCGACCGGTGCGACAATTTTCGGCGATCGTGAGGAGTTGATCGCCGAGGCCCGGCGGCGCATCGCCGAGAGTCCGGAAAAATATCAGCCCCACATCTATGGTTTGAAAGAGGCGGGCGGCACCTCGGTGCTCTATCTCTCCGCCCTCCCCTTTGCTGAACTGGGATTCCCCGCCAATATCATCGAGGAGTCCTATCCCAATCTGACCTGGAAAGTGCTCAACAAGATCCCCGGCATCGTGACGACCGGTACGGCATTTCTGGCCGGCTTGTGGTGGATTGTGAACAGGAGAATCAAGCTGCAGGAAAAGCCTGACGAAACGGTCTAGAACGGCCTCCTGAAGGCCCGGTCTCTTACAAAAAATGCTCACCCTGTTGAGGAACCTATGAAATTTAAACTTCCCAAACCGAGTTTCTGGCTCGTCACCCTGGCCGTGATCTGGGCTGCGGGCCTCTTTTCTGTCATCTATCGATTTTATAACGGATTGGGTGCCGCCACCAATCTCTCGGATGCCTACCCCTGGGGAATCTGGATCGGTTTTGACATTCTGATCGGGGTCGCGCTTGCTGCGGGCGGATTTGCCGTCTGCGCGACCATCTACATTTTCAATCTCAAGGAGTACCGGCCGATCGGCCGTCCCACTGTCCTGACCGCCTTTTTGGGCTATGTTCTGGTGATCGTGGCTCTGCTCATCGATCTCGGCAAGCCCTATAACGTCTGGCATGTCATCACGATGTGGAATCACCATTCCGTCATGTTCGAGGTGGGCTGGTGCGTCATGCTTTACACCACCGTCCTCTTTCTCGAATTTCTGCCGGCCTTCTTTGAGAGGTTCCGCATGGTGTTCTGGCAGGATCTCTTCCATCGCATCCTGATCCCGCTGGTCATAGCCGGCGTCGTCCTCTCGACCCTGCACCAGTCCTCTCTGGGCTCGCTCTATCTGATCGTCCCGAGCAAGCTGCATCCCATCTGGTATTCTGGGATGCTGCCGGTCTTTTTCTTCATCAGTGCGCTTGCGGGCGGCCTGGCGATGGTCATCTTTGAATCCTATCTGAGTGCGCGCGCTTTTGGCAAGGGGATCGAACAGCGTTTATTAGCGAATATCAGCCGTGTGATTGGCGTCGTTCTCATGATCTACCTGGTGCTGCGGCTGCAGAATATGATCGAGCGCGGATCGATCAAATATGCTTTCGATGGCTCCAGAGAGAGCTTCTTTTTCCTGATCGAGATCATCCTCGGCTACATCACGCCCATGATTCTCTTCTTCAATGCGAAGGTCCGTGCCAGCAAGGCCGGGCTCTTTTTCGCCGCGGTATTAACGCTTTTCGGCCTGGTCATGAATCGCCTGAATGTTGCAATCACGGGCATGGCGCGTTCCGCTGGCGTTGACTATCTGCCCAGCTGGATGGAAGTTGCGATAACCCTCTCCATCATTGCCGCCGGACTGGTCCTGTTCCGGCTGGCAGCCAAATATCTGCCCGTCTTTCCGCGCGAGGAAAAGCTCGGTGACCACCAGCCGCCTCTGGTTGAGGCCGGCCGCAAAGGCAAGCTGGTCATGGGCCTGCTTGCCGGACTGCTGGTATTTCTCCTTGCCGGCTTCGGTTACTCCCTGGCCACGCAAAAGCCCAATCAGCCGGCTGCAGTGCCGGAAGCCGCCCGGGCCATCGCCGCCGAAACCCTCAACTTTCCCGCCCCGATCACTTTTACGCCGTCGGAAGACAGTCCAGGCCAGGTCACTTTCAACCACGAATCGCATGTGGATACCAGCGAGCCGAACTGCTCGAGCTGTCACGCCGGACTTTTTTCGATTCGCGCCAGCAAAGCGGGAGCCGTCAGCAAGAGCCCTGCGATCGGTCACGATCAGTGCGGCACCTGTCACAATGGTGAAAAAGCATTCAACTATGAAGAGAGCTGCGATGGCTGTCACATGAGTTCGGAATAAGGGGCGAGGCAGAGCAGTTCCTGCCTGGACCCTTCGATGCTCTCGTGACGCGGTCAAAATGATGGAAAAAATCATCCCCAAATATTCCGGCCAGGCCAACCAGGCCTGGCCGGAGGGCGAAGCCGCCTGTGTCTGGATGCAGGCGGGTCTGGTTGCTTTCAAGCTGTGCGATCGCGCCTTTGCATGCGCCGGCTGCCCTTTCGATCAACTGATGCGCAGCGGCAGAGCTCATCCTGCCGTGGAAGGGCGGATTCTGGAAGGCCCCAACCAGCAGCATTCTCTTCCGACCGATGCGGAAATCAAGGATCCCCTCCTTCCTTCTCCTCATTTTGATGCCGCCACCTGGTATGGAGCCGGCTTTTGGTATATGCGCCCGCGGGGCGGAAAAAAATTTGAAATCGGCCTGAACGAGAACGGGACCGTTTTTCTGCCGCCCATACGGGAAGTCGTCCTGCCCCGCCGGGGAGCCATCCTCACGACCTCGGAACCGACCATGTGGCTCATTGCCAGTGAAGGTACGCTGGGTTTGACTGCGCCCTGCGACGGTGTGGTGCGCGCCGTCAATCCCGGAGTGCTGGAGGAACTGGCGCAGAAAATGGAGATGCCGGTTCAGTCCTTTTTCATGGAGATCAGCGTCACCTCCAGCCGCAGTGCAGCCAGCGGAAAACTGAGGGCCGAGAAAGCGTCGGCCTTTCTGCGCTCGCAATACCTCGAACTTCAGCAAGCCCTCACCGAGACGCTTGATGCTGAACAACCGGATCAGGAAACAATACGCGGGAAAGATCCTCTTCTTCCCGGCACGCTCGCCGGACTGCTGGGCAGCAAGCGCTACTTCAGCACCGTGGCACCCTTCTATGCGCGGTGACTGTGCTCTTTTGAGCACCTGACCCGGACCGCCCACCCCACCCGACCATCCCACCTCTTTGTGAATTAATTCAACATCATTTGTTGTATTTTGCTTTATATTGGCGAGATTATTTACGATTCCGGTTGTGGTATTCGGAATAATTCTCTATTTTTATCTGCAAATATCATCTGATCAGCTCACCCTTTCCCTGCCCATATGTTGAAAAAAGCATTCCAGTCCCTCAGTGTCAGAATTTTCATCCTGATGATGGCCATCGCGACCTGCGGTTTCGGGCTTTATGCGCACCGCTCTGTGCAGACCCACAGCCGGCAGCTGCTTGAAAGCACATCTGTCAACGCCGGCCGGGTGAGTGACATTATCAAGGGGTCGATGCGGTACGGCATGCTGATCAACCGCAAGGAAGATATTCATCAGATCATCAGCACGCTCGCGGCCGATTCCGGCATCGCCGCCATTCGTGTTTACGACAAGCAAGGCAGAATCGTCTCCTCTTCCCGGCGTGAGGAGATCGGCCGCAGCGTCGATCCGGCTGCAGAAGCGTGCTCCGCTTGCCATGCTGCGGGGAAGGAGCCAGCCGTCATCCCGGCCGCAGACGGTCAGCGTCTTTTGCGTGACGACGCCGGCCGCCGCATTCTGGGGATGGTCAATCCCATTGCCAACGAACCCGACTGCTCCAACGCGGACTGCCACGCCCACAGTGCCGGGGAGAAAATACTGGGGGTTCTGGATGTGCAGTGGTCTCTGGCAGGGGTCGATGCGCAGCTGCGCGCGGACCGCCGGCAGCTGATTTTCTTCGGCATCCTGCTGATTCTGGCGAGCGGCCTCTCCGCCGGCTGGTTCATCGACCGGTTTGTCCGCCGCCGCGTCGGCGCTCTGATCAAGGGGACGCACGAGATCGCCTCCGGCAACCTCTCCTATCGTATTGAGGCCGCCAGGAATGATGAACTGGGCCAGCTCGCCGCGGCTTTCAACCAGATGAACGCTGATCTGGATGCAGCCCGGCGTGAACTCACTGACTGGTCTCTCCATCTGGAAGATAAGGTCGAGAAGAAAAGCCGTGAACTGTCCGAGGCTGAATCGCACCTGGTGCAAATGGAACGGCTGGCCTCTCTTGGTCATCTCTCCGCCACCGTCGCCCATGAAATCAACAATCCGCTCGCCGGCGCACTGAACTACTCCTTCCTCGCCCTGCGTTTGCTGCAGGATGAGTCGCTGCCTCCTGCCGCCAGGCAGCGGTTGCAGGAATATCTGACGATCATCAAAAACGAGATCGGCCGTTCGGGAGATATTATCAACAACATGCTCCTCTTCGCGCGCCAATCCGGGGGCCATTTCGCAGAAGACCATCTGCACGAGCTGATCACATCGAGTCTGAAGCTGGTCCATCATCACATGGAGCTGAAGGGAATCGCTCACTGCGATGAACTGCAGCTCGCGGATGATCGTTTGATCTGTGATGCAGGGCAGATCCGCCAGGCTCTGGTGGCCCTTTTCGTCAATGCCATCGAGGCGATGGAGAGCGGCGGCACCTTGACTGTCCGCACCAGCGCAAAAAGCAATCCGGAGTCCATCATGATCGAGGTTGCGGATACCGGCGGAGGCATTCCAGACGATGTCCTGCCTCATATCTTTGATCCCTTTTTCTCGACCAAAAAGGAGGGCAAAGGGGTTGGTCTGGGGCTGGCTGTGACCTACGGCATCATCCAGCGCCATCAGGGTATCATCGCGGTTGACGCCGGATCATCGGGGGGCACAGTTTTTAGCATCACTCTGCCTCGTCACCCTTTGCCGGATAAAGGGGCACAGGGAGGAAAAGAGATCGACCCGAAGGCGCCAGCGGCGGATCCGAGCCAGGTTATTCAGTAAGAGCTGACACTATTTTACAGTAAACCGAGGAATTATGAATTCAGTATCCATTCTGATCGTCGACGATGAAGAGTCCGTACGGCTCTCACTTTTCAACTGGTTCCGGGAGGAGGGCTACGAGGTCGGTATCGCCAAAGATGCCTTTGAGGCTCTGGCAGCGCTTGACAAGTCGCCATGGGATATCATACTGCTCGATGTCCGCATGCCGGGGATGAGCGGGATAGAACTGCAGCGCCGGGTGCGTGAGCTTCACAAGGAGATGATCATCATCATCATGACCGCCTTCGCTTCGGTGGATACAGCAGTACAGAGCCTCAAGGAGGGCGCTTATGACTATGTCGTCAAGCCCTTCAATCCGGAGGAACTCAGTCATATGGTGCGAAACGCCGCCGAACGGATCTCACTGCGGGAGGAAAACAGTGAGCTGCGGCAGAGCATGCAGCAGCTGTCCGGACCTGAAGAGATCATCGGCGATAGTCCGCAGATCAGGCGGGTAATGGAACTGGTGCAGACCGTCGCCCAATCGGATGCGACGGTGGTCATCCGTGGTGAAAGTGGAACCGGCAAGGAGCTGATCGCGCGCGCTATTCATGATCATTCCGAGCGCCGTTACCACCCCATCATCGCGGTCAACTGCGGCGCCCTGTCTGAGAGCCTTCTGGAGAGCGAGCTTTTCGGCCATGAAAAAGGGGCTTTCACAGGAGCGCAGAGCCGGCGGAAGGGCAAATTTGAGCTCGCTGACAAGGGCACGCTTTTTCTCGACGAGATCGGCAATATCAGCCAGAAGATGCAGATGGAACTGCTGCGGGTGCTCGAAAGCCGGCAGTTCACCCGGGTGGGCGGCAGCCAGAACATCCACGTGGATATCCGTTTGATCTGCGCAACCAATAAAAATCTTGAGCAGGCTGTTGCCGATGGTTCGTTCCGCGAGGATTTGTATTACCGCATCAATGTCTTCACGATCGTCCTCCCTCCTCTGCGCGAGCGCAAATCAGATATCCCGGGGCTGGTGGACCATTTTATTCGCAAGTACAGCCGGAGCATGAACAAGGATATCCGCGAGATTTCACCGCAGGCGCTTGACCTGCTCATCCGGCACCAATGGC
This sequence comes from bacterium, assembly GCA_029560815.1. Next base: position 15,623 of record JAKQKF010000046.1, on the reverse strand, counting down.
CGGGCAATATCCGGGAGCTTGAGAACGCCATCGAGAGGGCGATGGTTGTAGGCAAAGCGCCCGCCATCATGCCCCACGATCTGCCCTTCCAGCTTGCCGAGGAGAGCGCCGAACGGCATGAAGGATCGGATTCCCTTGCCGAGATGGAGAGGCATCATATTGCGCTCATGCTTGGCAAGGCAAACTGGAACATCAGCAAGGCCGCCAGAATGCTGGGGATCGACAGGGTGACACTTTACAACAAGATCAGGCGATACCAGCTCAAGCGCAAGAAACGCAGCTAGGCAGGATCGGGCGGCAGAGGTAAAAAAAATAGAGCCGGACAAGTTTGTCCGGCTCTATTTTTTTATGGTGGTGGAGGGCGGCCTCCATCCCTGACTTGAGCGGCTGCCTACTCCGCGCTCTCCATGCGCTTGCGCAGCTCGATGGACTGGGAGTAGAACTCTTGCAGCGACATCTTTTTAAGATAAACCATGCCATGAGCGCCGCGCAGCCGGGGATGCGTGCTCTCGTTGAAATAGCTCCTGCCGAGGCAGAGTTTCATCCACTGATACTGTTCAACCAGCACCTTACGCGAGAGCTGGGAGAAGGGGCCGTCGAACTCGTAGCTGGGGAACGACGCGGTGCGCTGGGAGCCAAAGCAGGCATCGAACACCGATTCAAGCACGGAGAGGGAATTAAGCGAAACCGGCACCATGGTGGTCGCCTCAGAGGGATGAAAACGGAACCAGACGTTCCGGTATCCCCATACCTGGATGTCGTGTTTGCCGCTTTCCTTCTCATAGATCTGCAAGGCCTGGGCCAGGGTCTGCAGCACCTTGTAATGGGTATCGGGTCCGCTCCCCTCCGGATCGAAGGCGAGGGTGACCACGGAGGGCTGGACCTGCTTGAGCAGATTCAGCACCGGCACCACATCGCGGTCTTCCTGCGGATTCTCGGTAAAGATCTCACCCTTGTAAAAGCCGAGGCGGAGGTGGTGGACGTGGCTCGAATTAAAGCCGAGGTGGCCCCATTTGAGGTCCGATTCCCACTCGCGGATCATTCCCTTGAGCTGCTGGATATAGGGCAGGTCTTTTTTGCCGGGATATTGGGTCTTGAAGTAGAGTATGAGCTCGGCGACGCGATTTTTAAGCTGGCCGGTGCTGCTCTCTTCGAAGATATGGATCATATTGCGTAAAAGCCGGCGGGCCTCGCCCTCATCCCGCATGTACTCGCTGTGGGCGGCCACCCCGTCCAGATACTGGTACATGTCCCGGTTGCGTCCCAGTTCATTGGCAGGGTCGAAATAGCCTTCACTGAGCAGGCGCTGGAATTCCTGGGTGTCAATGAAGCGCTGCAGGTTTTCCAGCAGATCGCGGGCATAGGTATTGGTGACGGCGTTGAAGCCGCTGGTCAGGTAAGTGAAGTGATGCGAATTTTTGGCGCTGCGCACCAGGTGGATGATATAAGGCCAGTAGCCCAGGATGATGTCATCGTGGTGGGGTGCGGTATGGAGAAAAGTATGGCCCTCAAGCGGCGCCAGCCCTTCCTCAATCTTGCTTTTAAGTCTGGCGGAGACATAGTCACCAAGCTGGACGGGCGTCATACCGCTGTTTTTCAGGACCAGGGCCGATGAGCGGATCGAGGCGTAATCTTGCTCGTCGAGTTCCCAGAGGTGCTTTCTCCGCTCCCTGGCCAGGTCAACAACGATATGTTCGACCTCGTGTTCGGGGATGGGGTCCATCCTGGTGACATTTTCATAGCGCCTTTCCGTGAGCAGGATGGCGGCGCCATGCGTGAGGTAAAAGCGGGCGTTTGGAAGTTTATGGAGAGCGGAAGCGGGGTATTGATTGTCCGCTTTCTGCTCGACCGCGTCCTTGATGACACGTGCTTTGGCCTCGCCGGCGGCGATGATGATCGCCACAGAGCGGGGATTATAGGTGATGGTATCCAGACCGATCGTGATCACCAGCCGGTTGCGGGCGACCTCGATGCCGCCGAGGTCCGATGCGGCAGCGGCCTGGGTTTCGTAGTTGGTAGCGGTCAGACGGGTGGTCGAAAAGTGGTCTGAACCCCGGACGTTGAAGCCGATGTGGCCGTCCGGTCCGATGCCGCCAAGAAAAAAGCCGATGCCGCCCATGGCGCGGATTTGGGCTTCGTATTCGGTGCAGTACTGATCCACGCGGGTGATAATTTTCTGCTGCATCTTTTCGAGGCGGGTCTTGGGCTGACGGGTGCGAAGAGAGAGATCGACGATTTCGTCCGGAAAGGCCTCCGCTGGTGTCTTGCTTTCGGGCACACCGAGACCCCAGGCGTTGATGAGCAGGGCTTTTTTCGGATCGAGTCCGAAGCCGCGGATATAGAAGGTATTGATATAGTGGTAAAAGCTGTTGACCTGGGTGGGATTGATCGGGTAGAATTCATCGATCTGCACGAAGCGCAAGCCGGACATCTGCGGTTTTTTGCCGGCATCGACGCCGTTGGCTTCCAGATCCTTGCGGATGTCGGGGGTTTCCCAGTCGCGCAGGTAGCGGGTCACCCATTTGATAAAGTGCTCGGGGGTTTTTCCGGTGGGCAGGGAGATGATGCCCTCGGGGTTTTCCTGCACCCATTCGAGGAAACGAAGCGCAGTCAGCTTGCCGAGCATGGGAAAGTTCTCCACCTCGACGATGGCGATTTTCTCCTGCGGCGCATAGATGAACTTGCGGCCGCTCCGCTCCACGGCCAGCATTTCGACCTTAGAAGATCCGGTTTTTGTCTGTTTCTTGTCCATGTTTCACATCCGCCAGAATGAGTTTCAAGTGAAATTGACAATTTCAGAGTAATATATCAAAAATAAGAATAATTCAAAAGCATTTCTTGTCCCACCGGGCGCTGCCATCTGAGCTGGCTGCTGGCCTCCCTCCTGCTTCGCACGGCATCAAGAAGCTTGCTGCCAAGCGTAAAATTACGTATATTGCTGCATCATAATGCCAAGGAGCCGTCTCTATGAAACCTGTCGAGGTACTGTGTATGATCCTGCTTTTAACCACCGCCGGTGTCGTGCAGAGCCAGACCCGCCCGCGCACAGAAGTTGCGCCCGAGTATACCTGGAATACAGCCGATCTTTTTCCGGACGCAGCAGCCTGGCGGAACGCCATGAATCAGCTCAACGATCTTGTGCCCGAGATCGCCGCTTTCCAGGGGAAACTAGCCAGTTCCGCCCGCGATCTTTACGCCTGTCTCGAGCTGCGCACCGAGCTATCTCGCCGGTTCGGCCGGCTCTCCACCTATGCCGGTCTGCTCTCCGACCAGGATACCCGGGACAGCGAAGCCCTGGCGATGAAGCAGGAAACCAGCCAGCTCGGCGTCGACCTATCCAGCCGTCTGGCTTTTATCGAACCCGAGATCGCCGCCCTCACTTCTGCCCGGATCGACCAGTTCATCGCGCAGGAGGAAGGGCTGGAAACCTATGCTTTTTATCTGCGGGATGTGCTGCGCCGGAAAGCCCACAAGCTCTCCGCCGCCGAGGAAAAGATCGTCGCCGAGGCTGGCCTGATGTCCGATGCCGCCTATTCCACCTATTCCATCTTCAGCAATGCCGAACTGCCTTATCCCGAGGTTAAGCTGAGCGATGGCACCACTGTGCTGGTAGATCAGGCGGGTTACAGCCGCTATCGCACCCTGCCCGTCCGCGAAGACCGGGAGAAGGTCTTCCAGGCCTTTTTTACAACGTTGGGGCAGTTCCGCCGCACTTTCGGCACGCAGCTCTATGCCAACGTCAAACGTGACATGTTTTATGCGCGAGCGCGGCGCTACGAGAATTGTCTCTCCACCGCCCTGGATGACAATGCGATTCCGGTCGAGGTCTATCACGCTCTGATCAGAAACATCAACACGAATCTGCCCACCTTCCACCGATATCTCAAGCTGCGCCAGCGCATGCTCGGGGTCCCACAGCTGGAGTACCACGACCTCTACGCACCGGTCGTCAAGGGGGTAGAACTGAACTATGCCTATGACGAGGCCCGGCAGCTGATTCTCACTGCACTCGCCCCCCTCGGCAGTGACTACCAGAAAGTGGTTGAGGAGGCCTTTCGTTCCCGCTGGATCGATCTCTATCCCACAACCGGCAAGCGCTCAGGCGCCTATTCCAACGGCTCGGCCTATGACGTGCACCCCTACATCCTGATGAACTACAGCGGCCAGTACAACGATGTCAGCACACTGGCGCACGAGTTGGGCCATGCCCTGCACAGCCACTTTTCCAACAGCAGCCAGCCCTACCCGCTCGCCGACTATCCCATCTTCGTCGCTGAAGTGGCCAGCACCCTGAATGAAGCCCTTCTCATCGATCACATTCTCAAAACGATCAAGGATGACGATATCCGGCTCTCCCTGCTGATGAGCCATCTGGACGGCATCAAGGGAACCCTTTTCCGCCAGACCCAGTTCGCCGAATTCGAGCTGGCCATCCACGAGGCGGCGGAGCGCGGTGAGACCCTGACCGGGGACAAGCTGACCGAGCTCTACCGGGCGATTTTCAGGAAATATTACGGAGCCGATCAAGGGATCTGCGATGTGGATGACCTTTACGCACTGGAATGGGCTTTCATCCCCCATTTTTATTACAACTTTTATGTATATCAATACTCCACAGCCTTTACCGCTTCGACGGCCCTTTCCCGGAAGATTCTCAATCATGAAAAAGGCGCCGTAGAGTCCTACCTGGAATTCATTTCAGCAGGCGGTTCGGATTACCCGATCGAGCTGCTGAAAAAGGCGGGCGTGGATATGACCACCACCGAACCCTTCACCCAGGCGATGGCGGCGATGAACCGCACCATGGACGAAATCGAAAAGATTCTCGACAAGCGCAAATAGAAGAGCGTGCAGCACCCGTTTCCCGGCACACGAGCATCTTCAGGCTGTTCACCATCTCCTGATTATAGAATGCGGACGAAAGCCGGCGCGTCGAAAGCAGAGCAGTTACAGGTCAAGGCAATAAAAAAGGCCCCTTTTCAGGGGCCTTTTTTATTAGATCAGCTTCTTCTCATACTTGACCTTGCAGGTCACCTTGAATTTTATCTTAAAGTTGAGCGGCGCCTGGTTTGCAGTGCCGGCAAATTTCATCTGGAGTGAGTGGTCAGCCCCGAGCAATTCATCCTCCACCACCTCCTCACCCGCTTCATCGACTTCCACTTCCTGCTCCTTTGCAGCAACGCTCGCCAGATTGACATTGGCAAAGGAGGTCAGGGTCGTGAAAGAGCTTCCATCCGCAGGAGCGACCGAAAGCAGTGCGCTGTTGATCTGCTGGCTGGCGGGACCGTTAAAATAGGTCACTATGTAGGTAACTTTGGTCACATTGACCGATTTAAGATCGTCCTCGAACTTGTCCAGATCGTCGCTGAACGAGGTGGCATTGATGAGTTCGGCCTTGGAGTAGGAAGTGCCATTATAATTGACGGTGTACTCTTTTTCCAGTGTGACGATAAAATCCTTGGAGAGTGTGCAGCCGGTCATTAGCGCCATCCCCATCAGCAACAGGGCCAAAACGCAGATCTTTTTCATAGCGATTCCTCACTGAAGTGAATGAAGGTACTATTTGGTAATAAATGTAATGGCAATACACCGCCGCTGCGGAAATTGAGCGAGAAAAAGGATGCATAAAAAACGCCGGGAAGGCCTTGCGGCTTTCCCGGCATTTTATTCAGAGATAGAAGATCAGCTTTGCGTTTCTCTTCTACTTGAGATAGAGCATGCGCTGGATTTTGGTATAGCTGCCAGCGACCAGACGGTAGAAGTAAATACCGCTCGCCATCTCCTGCGGACGCCAGGCGGTCTCGTAAATGCCTGGTGCCTGTTCCTGATCGACCAGAATCGCCACCTCCCTGCCGAGGACATCGTAGATCCGGAGGGAGACCCGGGCCTGCGCAGGCAGCTGGTAGCGGAACTTGGTAGTGCCGTTGAAGGGATTGGGATAATTGTTTTCGAGCTTGAAGGTCTGCGGAATCTCCGCGACCTCTTCGGCTTCGTTCGCCGGCACGGCGCCGAGGCGGCTCTTGGTCTGGACCTGGAACTCCACTACCTGACGGTAGAGGCTGTAGACCGGTTCCAGAAGGACCAGCTTGACGTAGCGGGCCTTGACGTTGGTGCCGAGCGCATACCAGGTCTCATCGCCGCTCTTGATCCGGGAGGTATAGACCTCCTTGAAATCAGCCTCTTCGGTGCTTGCAGTGGAGACCAGCACCTTGAAACGGGCAGCCTGACGGCCTGATTCGCTGTCATCATCGCTGCCATTGTCGGTCTGCAGGACGAGGTAGTTGAACTTGTAGAGGCCTCCGTCTGCAAAGCCGTAGATGGCCCACGGCGATTTCTGGGCGTTACCGTACTCAGGCGAGAGGGCTGTTGCCGTGCCGCCCCATCCTTCCGTAACGCCGTCAACTGCCTTCTCCCAGCCCTCCTTGCTGTGGGTGGGCGAGCCGGAGATGAAGACAAGCTGGTTGGGTTTCAGCTCTTTCCCATCAGCAGCAGCAGTGACTGAGCTGGTCACGTCGGCTCCGGTGAGGTTGTTCTGGAACCAGGCCCCGTTGGCGTAGGGATTGATCGCGTCATTGACCGGCACGACGGCCAGGAAGAGCTTGTCGCGGTCCTGACGCATCAGGGTGTACTCGGTGACGTTGCCAAGGAAGAGCGAATCGGGCCGGATAAAGGAGCAGGGCTCGAAATGGCTGCGATCCTTGGCAGTGTAGAGCACATAGCCGGAGGCGTGGACTGCGGGCTCCCAGCTGATCTTGATGCCGGTGAGCGGGGTTTCGATGACGGTGACCTTGTTCGGTGCGATGCCGGCGGCATCGTCTGCCAGGGAGATGGCATCGAGGTGGCGGCGGGCGAAGAAGAGGTCCATGGCCCTTTCCGCTTTGGCTTCGATGGCCGCGGCCTGGTCCGGACGCAGCCGGGCGGCGATGCGGGCCTGGTGGATATGCTGTGGCACCAGGAGACCGAGGTTTTCAAAGTCATATTCGCGGCAGTCGTTCTTGTGCTTGCGCACATAGTCGCGGGTCTTGACGATGAAATTGTAATGCCATTCAAGCGAAGGCTGGATGGCGCTGCCGCGGTTGTGATCATTCCAGGTTTCGATCAGGATCCACGGCATATCCAGAGCGCCCTTGTAAGCAAAGGCCTCTTCCCAGGTCCAACGGTAGGTGAGGGTATCGCGACGGGACATCCAGTGTTTGTCGCCGATTGTCCAGCTGCGATCATCATAGCCGGGCCAGACACTGCGTACGCCGAAGAGGAGATTACCCTGTGCGGCGGGCGAGTTGGCCCGTGCATAGAACTGGTCAAGATAGGGCTTGCCCCAATCCTTGCCGGTGAGGTTGTCCCACTTTTCGGGCAGGGTCTGCACCCAGGGATAAACCACATCCATGGGGACAAAGATCTCATCCTCGACGCCGTTCCAAGCGAGGAAGGCATCCTTGGGCAGCGTGGTATCCGCCACGACACGGTAGGTCTCGGGCAGGATGGTCACCTCCGGCTGATTGTAGATCCAGAGCGGCCGGCGGCGTCCCTCGCGGGTGCCCCAGTAGGCGGGATGGGTCATGAGCGAATCGGCGACGTAGACCATATTGGAGTCGATGGCGCCGATAGCGCGTTCATTGTAGGAGCAGATGATCTGGAAGTTAAAGCCCTGACCATTGTAGCGCTCCCACAGGCGGTCCGCCGTATCCAGAAGACCGTTGATACCGATGTTTTCATACGACTTGTGTCCGAACCAATCGACGACAAAGCCATCGATGCCGGATGCCCAGGCGAGGAGAATGTCGTACTCCCACACCAGGGGATCGCGGGACGAGAAGAATTCGAAGAGGCTGGTGTCGGCCTGTCCGCCCAGATACTCCGGTTTCCAGTGGCGCAGGGAGGAATCGGCGTTGGCACGGTCGTACCAGGGTTCATACCAGGCCAGAACGAGTTTGTCGCAGCCGGCATCCTCGCGCCAGTAGCCGAAATCGGCCTCCCGGTAGTGCTGCTGATCGGCGAGAGTGACGATGTACTCGCTGAAAGCCGAGGTCAGGAAATACCCTTCAGGCAGGGTCGAGACATCGACATAGACGCGATACTCGCCGGGCAGGAGCGTTCTGAAGAGGTACTTGCCTTCGGCATTGGTGAGCTGCTTGGCGGTCTCGCCGGTGTTGATCTCCTCGAGGCGCAGGAGAACATTGGGGATTCCCGGTTCGCCCGGATCCTGCAGGCCGTCGCGGTTGATATCGAACCAGACGAAATCGCCGATGCTGCCATAGTTGGAGCGGTAGCCGAAATCGGCATCGCGGCGGTGCTCATCCGGAGCCAGGCAGAGCGTCATGGGATTGTTGTAGGTGCTGGTGACGTAGCTGCGCGGCAGGGTCGTTTCATCGACGCTGACGATGTAGCAGCCCGGCACGACATCATCGAAGAGATAGTTGCCGTTTTCGTCCGTGACTGTCTCCGCGACCGGATTGCCGAGGGTATCGGTGAGGACGACGCGGATGCCGGGCAGGCCCATTTCATCAGCATCCTGCACCCCGTCGTTACTGTTGTCTTCCCAGACATAGTCGCCGACGGAGGCCAGTTTGATGAGGCCGGCATCCCAGGTGGAATCATGGACCGCCAGGCCCAGACTGATTTCCGTGGTCAGGCCGGAGGTCCGGTCGGCGTCGCTGTCGAGAGCGTTATTGTTGCCTGCATCCGGCTGAGTGAAGATATAGTGCGCAGGCAGGACGAATTTGACCGTATAGGCATCGGGGACAAGATCCGGAAAGTAGTAGAATCCATCGGCTCCGGTCCGGGTCGAATCGACGACGATACCGTCTGCATCGAGCAGCATGACAGAGACATTTTCCACCGGGGATTCATCCGCATCCTGGATACCGTTCATGTTGAAATCATACCAGACATAGTCGCCGAGCGAGGAGAGCTCATAGAAACCGGCGCCCCAGGTGAGATCGTTCTCTCCCTGGCCCAGCACCGTCAGGGCGGTGCGGCTGTTGCCCTCGCCGGCGTCGCTGTTGAGCATGCTGGTGGTATCCGCCGTGAACAGGGTCAGTGCGTATCCGGCCGGCGGCACGAAGCTGAGGAAGTAGGGAGCCGGTGCCAGACGGCTGAAGAGGAAAGCGCCATCCGCAGCCGTAACCTGCTGCGACAGAATATTTCCGGCGGCATCGTGCAGACGGACAGTTACGCCGGTCATCGGCAGTTCACCGTCGTCATAGAGGCCATCGCGGTCACTGTCAAACCAGGTATAGCTGCCGAGGGAAGCCAACTGGAGGTAGATACCGGCATCCCATGAGGGGTCGTTCTCGCCAGGCAGCAGGGTGGTCGAATCCGTATACGCTGTGGTCTCGTTGGCTTTCCTGGCATCGCTGTCCATGGTATCATCAGCACCCTGATCGAGCGGGCTGAAGATAACTGGTGGCGGTGCAGTGAAGCGGAGGTAGTAATTGCCGGGCAGCAGATCGGTGAAATGGTAATGACCGGTCCCGTCAGTTGTCGTCTGGGCGACCTGGGTGCCATTGGTCCTGAACAGGGTGACCTGGATGCCACCGATTCCCTGCTCCTCGGAATCCTGGATGCCGTCGTTGTCCTCATCCTGCCAGACATAGTCGCCGATGGAGGCGAGCTGGATGAGGCCGGCGTCGAGGGTCAGGTCGTTTTCCCCGGGAGAAAGGGTGAATGCCGGGGTACGGCTGGTGACGGGATCCGGATCGCTGTCGGCCGCATCATCACTGCCGGTGTTGGCGGTAGTGAAGATGGTGCCGTCGGGCAGGGCGAAGCCGATGCTGTAGCTGCCTGCGATCAGTTCAGTGAAGAGATAGTTGCCGGACGCGTCCGTTGTATCCAGAGCCACCTCGGCTCCAGCGGCATCGTAGAGGGTGACTATGATGCCGGGCACGCCGGGCTCGCCAGCGTCCTGGAGACCGTCCTGATCGAGGTCATACCAGACCAGGTTGCCGGCGCTGGCGGGCTGGAAGATGCCCGCATCCATGGTGCGGATGTGGTCTCCACCGGCGAGGGTGAAGGTGCCGGTGCTGCCGGTGATACGGTCAGCATCGCTGTCGGCGGCGTCATCGCCGCTGTTGGCGGGGCTGAAGATATAGCCCGAGGGCAGCTGGAAGCGGATCTCGTAGGTGCCGGGCAGCAGGTCGTCGAAGAGATAAATACCGTCGGCTGTAGTGCTTGTGCTGCCTTTGAGCGTGTTATCCGCATCGTAGAGCAGCACCGTCACGCCGGCAACGCCGGTTTCCCCTGCATCCTGCAGGCCATTGCCGTTGCTATCGAGCCAGACGCGGTCGCCGACCGAGGCGGGCTTGAAGATGCCGGCATCAAGATCGAGGCGTTCTTCTCCGACTGTGAGGGTCACCTGACCGGTTCTGCCTGTGGCAAGATCGGCATCGCTGTCAAGGGCGTCATCGCTCCCCTGATTGACCAGAGTGAACTTGTAATCGGTCGGGGCTACGAACTCGACCTGATAGGTACCCGGATCGAGATTGCGGAAGATATAAAAGCCGTCGTTATCAGTCGTGGTTTCGGCGATCTGGATGCCGTTACCGTTGAGCAAACGCACGGTGACGCCCATGACGCCGGTCTCGGTGCTGTCCTGGATGCCGTCATGGTCGCTGTCATTCCAGACAAAATCGCCCAGCGCGGCGAGTTCATAGAGACCGCCATCAGCGCTGAGATCGGTTTCATCGGGCGAGAGCGTATAGACCGCGCTCTGACCGGTGGCCGGATCCAGATCGCTGTCGGCGTCGTCATTTCCGCCCTGGTTGATGGGCGAAATGGCAAAGCCATCCGGTTTGGTGATACGGATGCTATAGTCACCGGGCGTGAGGTCGTCGAAGAGGTAATTGCCGTTGCTGTCAGTGGTATCGACAGCGACGACTGCACCGTTGGCATCGAGCAGGGAGACGACGATGCCGGGCATTCCGGGCTCGCCCGCATCCTGAAGACCATTGCGGTTGTTATCAATCCAGACGTGATCGCCGATGGTGGCCGGTTTCAGATAGATGCCGGCATCCCAGGTCGGGTCCTTCTCGCTGGCCACGAGGGTGGTCGAATCGGTCCGGCCGATGGCGGGGTTGGCATCGCTGTCGAGGCTGTCATCAGCGGCGCTGTTGGCCGGGCTGAAGAGATAGCCATCGGGCAGGCGGAACTGGGCGTAATAGCTGCCAGGATGGAGATTGCTGAACTGATAGAGTCCATCGGCATCGGTCAGGGTGGAGTCGATGACCGTCTTGCCGCTGAAGAGGAGGACGCGCACATCAGCGACGCCATTCTCACCTGCATCCTGGACGCCGTCGCGGTCGCTGTCAAGCCAGACCCGGTTGCCATAGGAGGCATCGGCACGGTAGATACCGGCGTCCCAGGTGGTGTCCTTTTCGGCGAGGACGATCTGGGTGGCCGGGGTTCTGCCGGTCGCCGTATTGACATCCGAGTTGGTGGCTGGATCGCTGCCGATGCCGGGGGTGAAATAATAGCCGGCGGGCAGTGTGAACTGGGTGAAATAGTTGCCGGGAATGAGCTCCGGGAAGAGATAGTAGCCGGGCGCTCCCTCCATATTATCACCCGTGACGTTGGTGGCGATGAGATAGTCGTCGGGGGTGCCGGGCTGGCCGTCCGGGCCGGCCTCGTAGAGTTTGACGGCGACACCGTTGACGCCGGTTTCACCCTCATCCTGGGTGCCGTTGATGTTGTTGTCGAGCCAGACATAGTCGCCATAAGCGGCGCCCAGTCCCGGTTTGATTGCGATACCCACCTTGAAGGGTTCCGCGGGGAGAATCTGGGTATTATCATCGGTGCGATAAGCGACAAAGCCGAAGGAGTTCCAGGCGATTTCGCCGTCATCCGGGGCACCGACCGGAGCGCGCATGCTCCAGGAGATCTCGACCGTCGCCTGCGGCTGCAGGATCAAGCTGCCGAAATCGATCTTGAGCGAGCGCACGGAGGTAATGTCCGCGGGGGGATCGATGGTCCAGTTGGGCGGTTCGCTGCCCGGAGGCCCGGTGGGTTCCACTTCCGGCCGGGTGGGATTGCCGCTGGTCGAGTAATAGACGGTCAAGCCGCCGGGACCGCTCACTGTACCGGTCAGATTGGGCCGCCACTCGCTGTCGCGCTGGGAGAGATCGATGACCCCGGCATCGCCAATGAAAGGCAGGATATCGATGACGACCAGATTGGTCGCGGGCACATTGCCGACATTTTTAACAATCAACTTGTAATCGGCTGTTCCGCCGGGGACTGTCCAGCCGGTGTCTGGATAGCGGGTCCAGGCGCTGTCGGACTGCCCTCTGACCCATTTCACCGATTCCAGGGTGGCCAGTTGTCCCACGGTAATAACTATTGCGTTGCTTGCAGCGAACAGCTCGGAAGTATTATAATCGGTATCCAGATCATAGTTATCGGCAAGCTGCCGCTGCGCGCTGCCGAGATCGAAGGACTGATTATCAAAGCCGGCGACGTAGGCGGTATTGTTGACCTTGGTTCCCGGCAGCATCGTAGAGCCAAGAGTTGCGCTGAAGCGGATGCGAATACCAGTGTTGGGGGAGAGATTGTAGGCCGATGCGTCCTGCCAGGACCAGCGCAGCAGGGTGCGGCCGGTGCCGTTATAGTTGTCGATCTTTTCAAACAGTGGCACCGGAGTGCCTGCCGGGGCGGAATGGAGCGTCCAGCTGCCCTCGACGTAGGTCAGATTGGCTTCGAGGAGATCGGCGATGACCGGATTCTGGAGTGGATCGACGGCCGGCAGCATGTTGCGCAGGTAGAGTTCATAGGTCGCCATCTGACCGGGTTTATTGGCAGCAGTCGTAGTATTGCTTTTTTCGATCCGCGGCCGCGTGTCTCCGTCATAGACCAGAACGGTATTTTTTGCAGTTTTGCTATAGGAACTCGTCTCATACTTGTAAAAGAGAGAAGCGGTATTGACGATTGCGTTGCCGGGAACAATGGTATTTCCCGAGCGGTCGACGGCCAGAACCGTAGCCGTATAGCCAGGTTGGGCGCTGGTAGACCATCCGGTGAAGGGATAGGGGATGGTGCCGAGATAGAAGCGCACGGCAGTGAGGTATTCACCGGCGGTCAAACCCAGCGAAGAGACCGGGATGGTGGTTAAATTGCTGTAAACGTCGGTTCCGAAGCGGGTCCAGGCGCTGTTCAGATTGGTCTGGAACCAGACCTCTCCCCTCGCCTGCAGTGAAGTGACTTCGAGCAGCGGCGGGACGTCATCCGCGATGGCAACACTGTCCAGCGGAAAATAGCCCGAGTTGGAGATATTGAGCCGGTAAAGATAGCTTGAACCGATAGGTGCGAGATTGGAGGTCGTTGTGTTCGACTTGGAGAGGTTCAGTCCGGCTGAGGCGCTGGTGAGGGTATTGGTCACGGTCGTGGAGCCCGAGACCGGTTCCCCGCCGCGTGGCGTGCCCGAGAAGTACATATGGTTGACGATGCTCTGGCCGGATTCAAAAATGGTGGAAGGGAAAATCACAGTCACGCGCACTTCGGCCGGATAGGAAGTGCTGGAGGAGCCGACGGCAACAGTGCCGAGGTTCCAGGTCACCGTGTGGGCGGTGCTGTCATAGACGCCGCCGCTGGTGGCGGAGACGAAGACGGTGCCCGCAGGCAGGCTGTCGACGATGACCGTATTGAGCAGATCAAGACCGCCCACATTGGGGCTGGGATTGCGCAGCCGCAGGCGGTAGGTCGTCGCCTGATCGAGCGCACCGCCGGTGGACCGGTCCTTGACCGGGGTCATCCTGAAGCCGGCCGTGCTGGTCACCGTCGCAGGAGGGCTTACAGCGGTTGTGCCATTGTCAGCGGTGAAAGTGGCGGTATTTTCCGCGATTGTTCCATCCAGGGTGGTGCCGAGAGGAAAACGGGCTTTGACCAGGATGGTTCCCGTCGTACCGGCCGCCAGTGGAGACTCGAAGAGGAACTGGGCGGTTCGTGTCGCGGCTGTATAGATGGCGGAGGTGACGAAATCATCGCCCTCCAGGGTGATATCACTTGCCGAAGAGGCGAGCTCAACCGGCAGAATGTCAGTGATGACCGCGTTGAGGGCGTTTTCAGTCGTACTGGCGACGGTATACTGAATCCGGTAGGTAATTGTAGCGCCGGAAGCGATCGCGCTTTCATCTGCCAACTTGGTGATTTTGAGGTTTACCACAGCATGCGCCATTGCCGGCAGGAAAAAGATGGCCAGAACAAGCACCCACTTCACCGCGGCACAGGGCCAAAGTACTTGCCGGCAAGCATTATGCCGAACTCTTTCACTCTTGTGATCCATCATCAATGACTCCTATCATTCATTCATTTGATTCCAGCCTGCGATCACGCAAAATAGTAAAGATTTCTGCACGGAAAGGGAACATCGCGCAAGAACACGCTCCTCCCTCCGGATAGCAGCTCATTCGTAAAGAAAATTAAACCGGTATTGGCAAAAAGCCGCAGGGCAAATTGAGTGTACCATTGCCCCGACTTGCAGCCGAACTACCCTTGCAGGAATTCTAAAATAGGTTGGACAGAAAAGATACCACTCCCCAGGATCCACAAACCACACACTGCGCAAAAACTGATCATATTGCTGATATGACGCGGCTGCAACACAAGAAGCAGAGCTCAAGAGGCTTGTATAATGTACATTTTTGGCGATTAATAGTCAAGAACAATTATTTTTTTTGACAACTTGCCCATTTTTGACCTGTTTTGTGACAAACAAAACGGCCGGCGCATGAAATGCGCCGGCCGTCGTTAAATAGTTGAACAATTGTCTGGAGGTGTGCTGCAGGCTCTATTTGATGAAGAGCATGCGTTTGACCGCGGTGAAACGGGGGGTGTTGATCCGGTAGAGGTATACGCCGCTGGCAGCTGCATGGCCACCGTCATCGCGTCCGTCCCAGAGCACCGAATAGTGCCCGGCGGACTGGCGGGTCTCGACCAGGGTACGGACCGGCCGGCCGAGCAGATCATAAATACGCACTGAAACCTCGTGCACACCCTCCGGCAGATCATAAAGGATGGTCGTCGACGGGTTGAAAGGATTGGGATAGTTCTGGCGCAGGCTGAAAGTCGCCGGCACAGCAGTCGCCTCCTCCTCCACTCCGACGGCGGAATAGCCGGCGATACGCAGATCGTCAAAATAGAGGGTTCCCGATGTTTTCCCGCCGGGCTCGAAGCCGAGCTGGATGCTGTCAAAAGCGAGGGTTCCATCGAGCTGCCCGTCACCGAGCCAGCTTCCGGAGGCCTCACTGTTCATATCCCAGCTGATCAGGCGCCAGCCGTACCAGTTGACCTTATACCAGGGGCTGACTTCATGGTTTTCTGCTGCGGCCACAGGGACGCGGTCATCCACAGCAAAGCGGAAGAGGGTGCCGCTGTTGTCGCCGAAGAGGTAGACCTGCAGGCAGCTGCTCTTGTCAAAGGTGACCGCCTTGGCGGGGCCGCCGAAAAGATAATCGCGCAGCAGCCAGGCGGAGGAACCGGTGTTCCAGCCATAGTCGATAGCGAAGGAGAGGGCGCTGCCGGTGAGGGGGTTGACGATCACGGACGAACCATAGGAGCGGGTGCTGTCGGCAATGGTGCCGGTGGTAGTGCCGCTGGCGGAGGGCTGCCACCAGTTTTCCACGCCGTTCTCGAAG
>JAKQKF010000387.1 GCA_029560815.1 bacterium | reverse complement strand
AAAAGCAAACAGAAAAGCAAACACAGGATTGTTCTTTGAGCGCTCAAAGACAGATGATATCCCATCGGATCCTGCACGGCCAATCCTCCACTTTGAGAGTGATTATTTAAGCGGAGAATTATAAATTAACACAATTTGTTGGATATTCTAACAGAAGATGTTAGATTTTACTATTGATCATGTATTTGATTTCAGCTGCAGTTTCAAAATCAAGACAGCTCTGACCGGCAAAACAACCACACATCGAATGCCAGGCTGCGATTTCTCGGTGAGGACGGGCAATATTCAAAACAAGACACAATTCAGACGAAAGAAAACCCATGCTCCCATTCGACACCTCCGTAATTGAGTTGATCAAACAGCGGCGCTCCTGCCGCACCTATGAGAACAAGCCGATCGCCGTGGAGACGGCCGCGCGGCTGGCGGCCTTTAGCGCAGCGATCACCAGCGGCCCCTTCGGCACGCCCCTGCGCTTTGAACTCGTTGCCGCGGCCGGCGACGATCCGGGCGCGCTCAAGGGCCTCGGTACCTACGGCTTCATCAAGGAGCCGGCCGGATTCATCATCGGCGCCACCTCGCCGGGCGAAAAGAACCTCGAGGATTTCGGCTGGGGTATGGAGGCCATCCTGCTCTATGCGAACGGCCTCGGACTGGGGAGCTGCTGGCTCGGCGGCAGCTTTGCCAAAAGCAGTTTCGCAGGCCGCATCCGTGCGGGTGCGGCGGAGATCGTCCCGGCTGTGGCCGCGGTCGGCTATCCGGCAGAAGAGACCCGCCTGCGCCGGATGATGCGGAGCCAGATCAAGGCCGATTCGCGCAAGCCGTGGGAGAGCCTCTTTTTACAGGGCGGTTTCGAGACGCCCCTGCGTCCGGCCGAGGCGGGCGCTTTCGAAATTCCTCTCACCATGCTGCGCCTGGCGCCCTCGGCCAGCAACGGTCAGCCCTGGCGGGTTGTGCAGAAGGGCGAAAGCTGTCATTTTTATTTGCAGCGCAAACCCGGCTACAAGCCCGGCCGCACGCCCCTGATCCCCTTTACCATCGCCGATCTCCCACGCGTCGACCTGGGCATCGCCATGTGCCATTTTCAGCTGGCGGCCGAAGAACTGGGGCTGAAGGGGAGATGGGAAGTGAGTGCGGAGGAGCTTCCGGGAGCGGGCGAGAGTCTGGAGTATATCGCGAGCTGGAACGGATTAAAAAATATGGCGAGATAGTACTTGATTTTCACCTCCCGCCTGGCTAATTTACCAGCAGGCGGGGAGCGGAACGCGTGCCGGCTGCAGTCCGGCCGCCCGAAAATGAATTTGCCCTCTCCCATCCGATCTCTATTTCTGTGTGACAGGACGCATCCCGGCACACGACCAGGACAACAGTGCTCATGCAGGGGTGGCTCATGGGCGGCATCGCAACAGACAGAGTTTCTGACCGGTTAATCCTCAGCGCGCTGCTCATGATCTGGGCCATCCTCGTCCTGGCTGCAGGTACCGCCCAGGGGAACA
>JAKQKF010000554.1 GCA_029560815.1 bacterium | reverse complement strand
GGAGTTTTTCATAGCGGAACTGCCCGTCGACGCTCAGGGAGGGGTTGTCGATGCGGGCGCTCCCCTTGATGCCGTAGCGGAGCGTGTTGGATGCGCTCTCAAAAAGGCCGAGGTCAGAATCCTCATCGGCTATCAAATCGGTGTTGGTCGCCAGATAGGGACCGATGACGATCCCCTGATTGGGCGCAAGAATGAGGCCGCACCAGGCGAACTGGCTCAACCGCCCGTTGCGTTGGGCGGATCCATCCCTGAAATAGTGCTGCACGTAGTGATTGAACTCCCAGAGGATGTTGGTGCGGGCGCTGCGGGAATCCCATCGCCCCTCGAGATAATCGAGGTAGAGCGGATTCTTTTCACCCTCAAAGTTGCGGTAGTTGAGGAAGAGATACGTGCTGCGCTCCTGGTTCGTTCCCCATCCGCTGCGCTTCTGCAAATCGCCGCGATACTCTGAATAATTCCGGTCCTCGAGAGTTTCATGCTTCTTGGATCGGGCGGAGAGGGTCCAGGTGGACGAGCGGCCAATCCCGCTGCGACTGCGCCCCCGCAGCTCGATGCCGGTCCTGCGATAACTGCTTGGTTCATCATCGTCGAAGGCCACACCATCGCTGCGTACATTCACCGCGAGGGTAGAGCGCTTTTTGTTGAAGGTGATGGTCCCGGAGAGATTGTCGCGGACATGCTCACCGGCGCTGCTCTTTTCTTCGGGCTGGTAGGAAGCGCGGCCGTAATCGAATCCCCACAAGGCCTGTTTCGAAAGCTCGCCGCCGCCGCCGAGGGTCAGACGCGATTCCTTGTAATCCAGGGCGTCATTGTTGTCGTAGGAGGCGCTGGTCACCGCGTAATCACCGTTTGCCCGAAAGGAGGTGGAGGGGGTGATTCCGCCGCGCACGCCAATCTCGGTCCGGTTGACATTTGTCCGGTCGTCGGCATCATTGGCATATTGATCCATGCCGATGCGCCCGCCGAGGAAGGCCTGATTCTGCAGACGCCGGGTATAGTTCACGCGGCCCTGTGTTTGCGACATCGGGGCATAGCGGATCTCCTCACGCCGTCCGGCGCTGAGGAGGAGCTGGTCGCGGGGCGACAGATCCGCCGTGAGATCCAGCGCCATATCCGAACGGGTGACATCAGTTCCGGTTTTCTTGCCATCCACGATTTCAGCAGTGGCCGTATTGGAACCCAGACCGATGCGGACGGTTCCCTTGATGGAGGCTTTGCGGCCGGCGGGGCGCTGTGCAGTGGGGGGGAGGCTGCCGGCAAGGCTGGTATAGTAGTTGAATTTATCAACCACCAGGCGGCGGTATTTCCGGATCCGCGCCAGAGAAAGAAACTCCGCCTGCCCCTTCGCATCGTTCGGATCGGCCTGTTTGTCGCCGTAGCGCTGTTTCACATACTCCTCCGCTTTCTCGGCCAGCCGTTCGAGCAGGGTGACGGTGTATTGATGGGTGCGGAGAATGGCCATCGCCTGGGCTTCATAGCCTGGTTTGAAAACGGGTTTTACTCCTCTTTGCTCCCCTTTCTTCAGGCTCTCGGCCGTCGGCTGCTTGCCGGGCTCAACAGGTGGAGAGGGGACAACGGTGCTGTCCAGCCAGGCCTCCAGGGGTTTGAGCGCACCCAGGAGACGCAGTGCTATAGTCTTGGCGGCCGCCTCCTCCTGCTGGAGTTCGTTGGCACAAGCCGGGCTGGAGGTCGACACCAGGATGAAAGCTGCAATGACCAGTACTGCGTTGAAAGCGAATTTCGGCTGTGAATTTCGCAAGCGCATGTGACCGCCATTTTAGATAGTTAATGTGAACTGCGTATTCAGCCGGCGGGTGGGCAGAATTTCCCTGGGGAGGCGTATGAGCGAGATCTGAAACCGGCTGCGATCCTGGGCTCTGGTGAGACCACGAGAAACCCGTTCGGTTCCTCATGTCGCGAAAAAGTAGCCATTCAAGGGCAAAAAATCAAGTCTTTTTCCGGAAAAATGAAATTAGTGGCGAAGCGCAGGCAGAATTATCCACG
>JAKQKF010000549.1 GCA_029560815.1 bacterium | reverse complement strand
AGGTCGTTGGTGCCGATGCTGAGAAAGTCGCACTCACGGGCGATGAGGTCCGCCGAAACCGCGGCCGAGGGCACCTCGATCATCGCCCCGAACGGGATCTCCTCATCGAAGGGGATGGCGGCGGCGCGGAGCTCCTCCTTGACCGACTCGAGGACCGTCCGGCAGAAGCGCATCTCCGATACGCTCGAGATCATCGGGATGAGGATGCGCACCCGGCCACGCACGCTGGCGCGCAGGATCGCGCGCAGCTGCATGCGAAAGACCTCCTCGCGCTCGCTGTAAAGGCGCACCCCGCGATAGCCGAGAAAAGGATTGGCCTCCTGATGGACATGAAAATGGCGCTGTGCCTTGTCGCCGCCGAGGTCGAAGGTGCGGAAGATGATCGGCTGCCGGTTGAGGGCGTCGATAATGCGGACATACTCCTCGTACTGCTCCTCCTCGGTCGGCAGCACATCCCGCATTAAAAAGAGATATTCGGTCCGGTAGAGCCCGACGCCCATCGCCCCGTCGGCGACCGCCGGCTTGACCTCCTCGAAAAATTCGATATTGGCAGCGAGCTCGATGTCCTTGCCATCCTTGGTCCGCGCGGGCAGGGTGCGGCTGCGTGCGAGCTTGTGCGAAAGCGCCTCGTAGAGGCTGCGCGTCTTTTCATAGCGCTCCAGAGTCTCGGGAGCGGGATTGAGGATCAGCTGCCCGGAATAGCCGTCAAGGATGACCGGGGTGCCCGGACTGAGATACTGACAGACCGGGCCAAGGCCGACCACAGAAGGAACCTTGAGCGAGCGCGCAAGGATGGCGGCATGGGAGGTCCGGCTGCCAAGCTCGGTGGCAAAGCCGAGCACGTAATCACGCCGCAGATGGATGGTCTCGGAGGGCATCAGGTCGGCGGCGAAGACCACCGCCGGGCCGGGCAGACCATCGCCCGGCGACTTGGCCGCCCCCTGCAGCTGGCGGATGACCCGGCGCTTGACATCCTGCAGATCGGTCATGCGCGCGCGCATGTACTCATCCTTGAAATGGCTGAAGCTCTGCTCGTACTTTTCCACTACCTGCAGAAAGACCCAGTCGGCGTTCAGCTGCTCCTCGCGGATGCGGCGCAGGGCCTCCCCGCGAATCTCCGGGTCGTCAAGGATGAGCTTGTGAACCTCAAATATCTCGGCGCTGCGCTCCCCGAGCCGCTCCTGGGTCTCTTCGCCGATCAGGGTCAGCTCCCGCTTGGCGCTCTCGATCGCCTGGGTGAGCAGCTGCACCTCAGCCTCGATCTCCGCCTCCGGCACCTTGCGGGGCCGGACATCCTGCAGGCCGCTGCCAAAGGGGAACGCCGGACCGATAGCGATGCCCTGGGACACTGCCAGTCCCTTGATCCTGATCTCCTGTGATGCTGCACTCTCAGCATGCATAGTATGCATCCATCGCTATCCGCTACTCTTCGTCGAACTGGCGCTTGTCGATCAACTCCTCGATCGCAGCAAGCGCCGAGAATTCGTCCTCGCCGTTGATGCGGATGATCACTTCGCTGCCATGGCCGGCTTCGAGCATCAATACGCCCATGATGCTCTTGGCATTGACTTCGTTGCCGTTTCTGGAGATATAGATCGCCGACTTGAATCGCGTGGCTACCTTGACCAGCTGTCCGGCGGGCCGGGCGTGAATGCCCAGCTTGTTTTTGATCCTGAATGTTTTTTCGATCATCTGGTTCTTGCTCTTGGTCCGTTATGGTTAGCCGGACTGGTGCCGCACCCTAAAGCGCGGCAGCCGCCAGCGAGATGATAATACCGATAAGGGCTGCGCCCAAAATAGTCCGGTGCCTGGGAATACGAAAATGGAGCGCCGCCCAGGTCAGCAGCAGCGCCGCGACAAAGACCGCCAGCGGGACGAGACCATCAGGATGGAGCGGGGCCATCCGCCCTGCGCCCTGCAGCCAGCACCACCGCGCCGCAGCGGCCAGACAGAGTCCGCCGGTGAAAGCGCCGGCCATCGTCAAGGCGTCAAACCAGCCCTGATAGCGGCGCACCGAGAGACCCGAAACGATGTCAAATCCCTTGCGATAGCCCTCACGGAGTCCGAAGATGCGCACGGTCAGGTGAGGGATGTTGTAAATCAGCAGAAAGAGCGGGATGGCGATCCAGCCCGCGGTCAGCCCCAGAGCGATGCCCACGCCTGCCGCCGCCGGCTTGATGCCGTTCCAGAAAAGACGGTCGCCGATGGCCCCGAGCGGCCCGACCAGGCGCTCCTTGAAAATATCGATCGGACGGCTGTCATCCCACTTTTTGCGCTTGGCCTCTTCCTCGAGCTTGGCCACCGCGCCCAGACACCAGCTCGCGTAATAGGGGTGGCTGTTGAAAAAGTCGAGGTGACGCCGCAGACACTCCTCGCGCTGCTTTTCGCTCTTGAAAAGACGCCTGATGAAGGGGATCGCCGTAAAGCCGAACCCCAACCCCAGCATCGATTTGTGGTTCCAGGAGCCCTGGACGAGCAGGCAGCGCCAGAACATATTCCAGAGATCCCATGAGCGCAAACGCGATTTCATAATCCGCCTCCTGCGCCGGCCGCTGTGAAGAGCCAGACGAGAAGACCGAGCCCTAGGCCGGCGGCAAAAAGCCACCAGCGTTTGCGCTCGTAAAAGATGTAAAGCAAAACCGCGCAGCCGACGCCGAGAAAGGCGTAGATCAGCGTGCGCAGATGGGCGTCCCACCCCGCCGGAATCAGGGGGATGAGGCTCCTGAAGATAAAAAAGAACAGCACGAGAGCGGTAAAGGTCAGCACCACTCCGGCCGCGAACATCAGTAAAAGACAGTGCAGATGGGCGCGGGTGACCGCGCCGGAGGTGATGCGCGGGCGCTCAATCAGCCGGGTGTAGATTTCCGTGTTGCGAGTGCGGAGCGCGACCACGATATGCGCACCGGCCTTGGAGGTCAGCAGCCCCGCCAGGGCGGCCAGGGGCACGGCCAGATCAGGACGGCCGCTCTCCCTGCTGAGCAGAATCGCCAGACCGGCGGCGATCGTCGCGCCGAGATTGCCCTCATTAAAGAGGGCGCCGCCGACCGGCAGCTCGTCAAGATAGATCAGCTCAAACATGAGGCCGATGATGAAGCCCGGGGCGAAGCTCCCCAGCAGCAGCCCGACGACAGAACAGGAGACCAGCGGGCGGGAGATAAGAATCTGCATCGCCGCGGTGGTATCCAGGGCGACAAACCCGCCCCAAAGGCTCACCACGACAACATCCTGCCACATAAGCCCACTCCCGGTATGTAAAGTGGTTCCAGAACAGGGCGCAGCATCCTTCAATAAAAAGAATTATACACATATTTGCCCAAAAATACAACAAAAAACACGGGCGCGGAGCCGCCT
>JAKQKF010000544.1 GCA_029560815.1 bacterium | reverse complement strand
CGGCGGCTGGCCGATCCAGATATCCGAGAGCAAAAGTTCTTCGCCGGGCTGATGGCTGCGGATGAAAAACGAGAACAGATCGACTGCTTGCGCTGAAAAATCCGGGTCAGCTGTAAAACGGGTCAGCGGGAGCTGCAGAGTACGCCACTGCCCGTCAAAGAGCCCCTCCGTGCGAGTCAGCCAGAGGCTGCATACTCTCTGACCGGCATCGGTGAAGGCGATCTGCAGGCTGTCGCAGCCGGCCGGGGCCTTGAGGGCGAACTTGAGGGTGTCCGCAACCAGCACTCCGCTCAGATCGGTGGTCTCGTTGAAGCGCCAGCGCAACGCGCTGGTGCTTCCGTCGGCCGGCGGCAGCCAGCGCAGGGCAGCGGTACCGGGGCGCATTCCCATATTCACGGTCACGCCCGAGCCGGCCGCGTTTTCAAAGCCCTTGATCCGGAAGAGGGAATTGAAATTTTCGCCGTTGAAAAAGAGGATCGGGGCGTGGGCCGCCGGCCAGAGCTGAGGCACGCCGAGATAGATATCGGCGAACTGGAAGCGGGCGCCGCTGCGGGAAGTGTTGGTCCAGAAGCCGAACTGGACCACCCGGCTGGCGTCGAATCCCGCATCCGATTTGAAGCCGGAGAGGGCGCGGGTGATGGAGGTCCAGGCGCCGGTCGCGGCGATATGGCGCTTGAGCAGCTGGAGATAAAAGCCCCGTCCGGCCTCATCCCTGAAACCGACAAAGAGGGTATCCGGCGCCAGGTTGGTCCGGTAGGCGAAGCTGAGGCTGTAATAGGGAATGCGCAGGCGCATGTCCTGCGGTTCAGCGAAGGTGACCATCGCCCCGCTCGGCAGGTTGTCAGCGGTCATCTCCCAGAGCAGGGCATCCGAGCCGATGCGAGCGCCTCCGCCGGCGAGGAGGCCTGAGAGAGGACCGGCATCCCGGAACTCGAAACCGGCGTCGCCGCCCGTGCCGGGGAAATAGGCAGACGGAGGGATGCGAACATTGATATCGGCGGCCTCGAGTCGTTCATAATGAGTCTGCAGACGGCTGGAAAAATCGGCGTAATCGCGCCGGGAGGGCTCGCTCCAGACCACCTCGCTGAGGGCGCAGAGGCGCGGAAAGAGCATGTATTCGGCTTTGCGGGATTCAGTGATGAACTCGGTCCAAAGGCAGGCCTGCGCGCCGAGGACATGCTGTGCCTCGGCAGAGGTAAGCACATCGGGTACGGGCTCGAAGGCGTAGACCTTTTCGATGGGGAGGTAATCGCCGTACGGCGCGGGTTCCCCGCTCTTCACGCCCTGGTAGAAATTGAGGTAGCAGTATTCCCGGGGGGCCATGACCACATCGTGGCCGCTGCGCGCAGCCTCCACCCCGCCGTCAAAGCCGCGCCAGGACATCACCGTGGCGTTGGGGGCGATGCCCCCCTCGAGGATCTCATCCCAGCCGATGAGGCGGCGGCCGTTGGCGCTGAGAAAGCGCTCGATGCGGCGGACGAACCAGCTC
>JAKQKF010000540.1 GCA_029560815.1 bacterium | reverse complement strand
CCATTTGCCCATCGTGGGCAGATGGCCGTAGTGGTCTACTGGTCCGACCAGCCCCAGACCAGGCCCGACATTGCCGAGAGTGGCGGCGACGCTGGAAAAGGCGGTGACCAGATCCACGCCGAGCAGGGCCATGAGAATGGTGCCGGTCACGAAGGTGATCACGTAGATGATAAAAAAAGCGAGGATGTTGGTGACTATTTCCGGGGCGACGACACGTCCGCCCAGCCGGACCGGGATATAGGCGTTGGGGTGGAGCAGTTTGGTGATCTCGCTGAGACTGTGCTTGAGCACCAGCATGATGCGCACAATTTTAACCGAGCCGCCCGTCGAACCGGCGCAGCCGCCGATGAACATCAGCAGGATCATGATAAACTGCCCGGAGGGCACCCAGAGTTCAAAGTCATCCGTGATGAAGCCGGTGGTTGTCATGACGGAGACGACCTGGAAAGCGGCGGAGCGCAGTGCGCCGCCGATGCTGGCAGTCCGGCTGGCCAGGAGGATTCCGGTCACGCAGGCGATGGCCGCGAGGGTGAAGAGAAGATAAAAACGGAATTCGCGGTCGAGACGGTAGACCTCTTTTTTGCCGCGCAGGAAGCGGTAGTGGAGGCTGAAATTGGTACCGGCGAGGAACATAAAGACCACAATGACCATCTCGATATAAACACTGTCATAGTGCGCCACGCTGGCGTTTTTGGTCGAAAAGCCGCCGGTGGCCATGCTGCCGAAGGTATGGCAGAGCGCGTCGAAGAGCGACATGCCGCCGAACATCAACAGAGCGGTCTGGACGGCGGACAGAAGCACATAGACGCCCCAGAGGATTTTTGCCGTCTCGGCGATGCGCGGGCTGAGCCGGTCCTTGGTCGGTCCGGGGACCTCCGCCTTGAAGAGCTGCATGCCGCCGACGCCGAGCAGGGGGAGGATGGCCAGAGAAAGGACCACAATGCCCATACCACCGAGCCAGTGGGTCAGACTGCGCCAGAAGAGCAGGCCGTGCGGCATGGCCTCGATATCGGTCAGGATCGTCGCCCCGGTCGTAGTGAAACCGGACATGGTTTCAAAAAAAGCGTCGGTGAAAGAGGGAATCGCGCCGCCGAGGACAAAAGGCAGGGCGCCGAAGACGGTGAGGGCGCACCACCCAAAGACCACTACGGCGAATCCCTCGCGCAGCTTGAGCTCCTCCGGATTGCGTGTGATCCGGGCGAGAA
>JAKQKF010000537.1 GCA_029560815.1 bacterium | reverse complement strand
GCCTGGCAGCAGCTCGAGACCATCGCCTTTGCCCATTTCGGCATCAATACCTTCACCGATCGCGAGTGGGGTGAAGGGAGCGAGGAGCCCGCCCTCTTCAATCCGTCGGCCTTTGACGCGCGCCAGTGGGCCCGGGTCTGCAGCGAAGCGGGCTTGAAGATGATCATCATCACCGCCAAACATCACGACGGTTTTTGCCTCTGGCCGAGCGCCTGGACGGAGCACTCGGTCAAAAAATCGCCCTGGCGCAGCGGCAAGGGCGATGTGGTGAAAGAGGTTGCGGAGGCCTGCCGGGAATACGGCCTCAAATTCGGCTTTTATCTCTCCCCATGGGACCGTCATGAAGCGAGCTACGGTGACTCGCCGCGCTACAACGCCTTTTTCATGAACCAGCTGCGCGAGCTGCTCACCGGTTATGGCGAGGTGAGCGAGGTCTGGTTCGACGGAGCCTGCGGCGAGGGACCCAACGGCAAGCGCCAGGTCTACGATTTTCAGGCCTGGTACCGTCTCATCCGCGAGCTGCAGCCCAATGCGGTCATCGCCATCATGGGTCCTGATGTGCGCTGGGTCGGCACCGAAGCCGGTTATGGCCGCATGACCGAGTGGAGCGTGCTGCCCGCTGCAGCGCAGGATACGGAGGAGATCGCCGCCTCCTCACAGCAGGAGGCTTCCGACCGGGCTTTTGTGCCCGGCGACCGCACGGGGGAGGATCTCGGCAGCCGCGAAAAGATCCGGGAGGCCGGCCGGCTGGTCTGGTATCCCGCCGAGGCTGATGTCTCGATCCGGCCGGGCTGGTTCTATCATGCCGACCAGGACGGGCAGGTCAAGAGCCCGGAAAAGCTGGTCGATATCTGGTATGGTTCTGTCGGCCGCAACTGCGTGCTGCTGCTCAATATTCCGCCCGACCAACGCGGCTTGATCCACGAAAACGACGCCGCCGCGCTGCGCGAAATGCGCCGGCGCCTCGATGCCACTTTTCAGAGCAATCTCCTTGCCGGGGCGCGCCTGACCGCCGACAGCGGCAGCGATCCCGGCACGCTTGCGGATGGCGCCCTGAATACGAGCTGGCGCGCCGGCGAGGGGTGCCACAGCGCCATCCTCACCGCCGATCTGGGTACCAGGAAAACCTTCGATGTTCTGGCCCTGCAGGAGGATATTCTCTCCGGGCAGCGGATCGAGGCCTTTGAGCTGCAGGTGGAGGAGGGGGGCCGCTGGCGCAGCGTCGCCTACGGCACGACCGCCGGCTACAAGCGGCTACTTCGCTTCCCGCCGGTCACGGCCGCCCGAGTGCGGCTGGTGATCAGCCGCTCCCGCACCGAGCCTGCCCTGGCGGAATGGGGGCTCTACAAGCAGCCGCCGGAGGAGGAGATCCGCGCGGCCGGCGGCCCTGTCGGCAAAAAGAGCGGCCTCCCCGGTCTGGCATTGAAAAAGGAGGCATCGCCGCCTCTGCTATTGGCCCGCAAGGGGGGTTCCAGGTACCGCATCGTGCTTCCTGAACAGGCCTCCGCCGCCGAGCAGCGCGCGGCGGAGCTGCTGCAGGAGTACCTGCGCAAATCGACCGGGGCCGGGCTGCCCATCGTCGGCGAGACCTCCCCGGCAAAAGGGCAGGAGATCCTCATCGGCGCCGTCCGCCGCCTGCCCGCGCGCCTGGCGCAGGTGCAGAGTCAGCTCTCCGAGGATGCCTTTTTCATCGGCTATGAGGAGCGCAAGATCATCCTGCTGGGCGGATCGGATCGGGGTGCAGTCTACGGAGCGGTCCATTTTCTCGAAAAATACCTCGGCTGCCGCAAATACACGCCCGAGGTCGAGGTGGCGCCGCGGCATGAAGAGCTGAGCCTCTCGATCTCCGAGGAGATTCAAGAGCCCGCCAGCCGCTTCCGCTCCATCAACACCCGCTTTGCCCGCGACCCCGGCTACAAGGAGTGGCTCCGCCTCGATGAGGTCCAGGATATCTACGCCCGCGGCTGGTATGTCCATACCTTTGATCAGCTTGTGCCGCGCGCGGATTATTTCACGAGCCATCCAGAATACTACTGCTGGATGAACGGCAAGCGCATCCACGATCAGCTCTGCCTCAGTCATCCCGAGGTGCTGCGCATCACCATCGACCGGCTGCGCAAGGCGATGACGGAGCAGCCCGACAAAAAGTACTGGTCGGTGAGCCAGAACGACAACTTTTCCTACTGCCAGTGCCCCGCCTGCAGTCAGGTCATCGCCGAGGAGGGCTCGCCCGCCGGGCCGGTCATCCGCTTCGTCAACGCCGTCGCTGCGGCCTTTCCCGACAAGATCATCTCCACCCTCGCCTACCAGTTTTCACGCCCGGCCCCCAAAATCACCCGTCCGGCCGACAATGTCCATATCGTCCTCTGCACCATCGAATTCAACCGCAGCCAGCCCATCGAGAGCGACCCGGGCAGCCGGGATTTTGTCCGGGATATCGAGGAATGGTCGCGGCTGACGCAAAACCTTTACATCTGGGATTATGTGGTCCAGTTCACCAATTTTGTCAGCCCCTTCCCCAATCTGCACGTGCTCCAGCCCAACCTGCAGTTCTTTGTCCGCCACGGCGGCTACGAGCACTTTCAGCAGTCCAACGGCCAGTCCGGGGGCGAAATGGCGGAACTCAAGAACTGGCTCATCGCCAAATGGCTCTGGGACCCCGATCTCGATGCCGATTCCCTGAAGGATGATTTCCTGCGCGGATACTACGGCCCGGCTGCGCCCTTTGTTCAGGAGTACGCCGCCCGACTGGAGGCCGAGCTGCTCCGTTCCGGCGACCGTCTGGACATCTATGGCTCTCCGGTCTGGCATGCGGGGAGCGTGCTCTCGGCGGAGAATGTGGCGGATTATAACCGGATGTTCGACCAGGCCGAGGCGGCCGTGGCCGGAGAAGAGGCGCTGCTGCAGCGGGTGCGGACCGCGCGTATGCCCCTGCAGTTCGCGATCATGGAGATCGGCAAGAACGATCTCTTCGGCCCGCGGGGATGGTACCGGGAGGAGGGAGGAAGCTTTGTGCTGCGCCCGGAGATGCGCGGCCTCCTGGAGGACTTTAACACCGCCGGCAAAATCGCCGGGCTGCGCCTGGTCAATGAGAGCGGCTTCACTCTCGAGGACTATTACCGGACCACCCTGCGTTTCATCGAGTCCAGGGTGGAGGGCAACCTCGCCTTCCGCAAGAGCGTCAGCGCCGATCCCCCGCCGAGCCCGAAATACGCCGGCGGCGACCTCGGCGTGCTCACCAACGGGGTGCAGGGGGCCAGCGACTACAAGGTGCACTGGCTCGGCTGGGAGGGGGTGGATTTTCAGGTCACCCTCGACCTTGGCACTCCCGCCTCGCCGGCGCGCGCCCGTCTCGCCACCCTCTACGACCCCAAGAGCTGGATCCTCCATCCGCGCCGGGTGACCTGTCTGACCTCGGCCGACGGCCTCCGCTTCGAGCCCGCCGGCAGCCTGACTGTCGAGGGGGAGCAGCGGCGGGAGGAGAAGGTGCGCGAGTTTCTCTTCGATGCCCTGCCGGCCGGGG
>JAKQKF010000527.1 GCA_029560815.1 bacterium | reverse complement strand
ATGTGCTGGGCATTTATCTCTATCTGCCGGTGTAACCTATGCAAACCCGCAACCGCGATCTTTTCACCACCATCCACGTCGAAGGGGCCATCCTGCCGCCGGACCTGCTCCAGCGCATCATCGCCGGCGATCCCGGACTGGAGGGCCTCACGCCCGAATCCTATCATCTCATCGAAGGTGAAAAGATCAACGAGGTCACCAGCCGCTCCTGGAACCGCCTCCTCGGCGCCTGGGCCGCCTTTCAGGAGCATCTCGCCAGACTGCCGGAAAACGACGCTGCCACCTCCATCACCCGCGAGAAATGGCTGCTCCACCTCTTCCGAGAGCTGGGCTATGGCCGTCTCGCCCCCGCTAAAGCGATCGAACTCGGTGACAAAAACTATCCCGTCTCGCACACCTGGCAGACCACGCCCATCCATCTGGTGGGCTGGGGTGTTGATCTGGACAAGCGCACCGCCGGGGTGGCCGGGGCCAGCCGCAGCTCGCCCCACAGCATGGTGCAGGAGCTCCTTAACCGCTCCGGGGATCTGCTCTGGGCGCTGCTCGCCAACGGCCGCAGACTGCGCATCCTCCGCGACAACGTCAGCCTCACCCGCCAGGCCTGGGTTGAATTCGACCTCGAGGCGATGATGCAGGGCGAGGTCTATGCCGATTTCGTCCTGCTCTGGCTGCTCTGCCATCAATCGCGGATGGAGGCCGACCGCCCTGAAAACTGCATGCTCGAGCGCTGGTCCCGGGCGGCGCAGGAGCAGGGCGCCCGCGCCCTCGATCAGCTGCGCAGCGGCGTGGAATCGGCCATCACCGCCTTGGGCCGGGGCTTTCTCCGCCATCCCGACAACAAACCCCTGCGCCAGCGTCTCTATGCAGGCGAGCTGGACAAACAGGACTATTACCGGCAGCTTTTACGCCTGGTCTATCGCCTCATCTTTCTTTTCGTTGCCGAAGAGCGCCGGCTTCTGCTGCTGCCGGATGCACCAGCGGAGAGCAAGCGGCGCTATAATGACTATTATTCGACCCGGCGCCTGCGCAGCATAGCCGCCCGCCGCCGGGGGAGCAAGCACGCCGATCTCTATCAGGGCCTGTGCGTCGTGCTGCAAAAATTGGGGAATGAGGGCGGCTGTCCCGAGCTGGCCCTGCCGGCCCTGGGCACTTTTCTCTTTTCCGGCCAGGCCGCACCCGATCTCGATGCCGCCCAGATCGCCAACCACGATCTGCTCGAGGCCATCCGCCACCTCGCGGTCATCATCGACGGCCGCTCACGGCGGCAGGTGGATTACAAAAATCTCGGCTCGGAGGAATTGGGCAGCGTCTATGAATCCCTGCTCGAGCTCCACCCCCGCCTCGAACTGGCGAGCGGAGATTTCAGTCTCCATACTGCCGGCGGACATGAACGCAAATCGACCGGCAGCTATTATACCCCCTCCAGCCTCATTCAGGAGCTGCTCGATTCAGCCCTGGATCCGGTGCTCGATGCCGCGGCCCGGCAGCCCGATCCGGAGGCAGCCATCCTCAGCCTGAAGATCTGCGATCCCGCCTGCGGCAGCGGCCATTTCCTCTTTGCCGCGGCGCACCGCATCGCCCACCACCTCGCCGCCGCCGTCACCGGCGAGAGCGAGCCCGCCCCCGAGGCCCTGCGCGCCGCCCTGCGCCGGGTCATCGGCCACTGCATTTACGGTGTGGACATCAACGAGATGGCGGTGGAACTGTGCAAGGTCGGCCTCTGGCTGGAGGCGCTCGAGCCGGGCAAACCCCTCTCCTTTTTGGATCATCACATCCAGTGCGGCAACTCGCTGCTGGGCGTGACGCCGGAGCTGATGGCCGCCGGCATCCCCGATGAGGCTTTTTCCCCAATCGAGGGAGACGACAAAACGGTCTGCAGCGCGGCCAGACGGCTCAACAAGAGCGAGCGCGAGACCGGCCAGGCGGATCTCTTTTATGCGGCCTCGGCGCCCTGGCAGCGGCTGGGCGACTTCGCCGGGGCCATGGCTGCCATGGACCGCGTCAGCGACGAGACTCTGGCCGGCTACCGCAGCAAATCGAGCCGTTACCAGGAGATCGTCAACTCGCCCGCCTTTCTTTTCGGCCGCCTGCTGGCCGATCTCTGGTGCGCCGCCTTTGTCTGGAAAAAGACGCGCAATTTCCCTTATGTCGTCACCAACGAAGTTTTTCGCACCGTCGAGCGCGAACCGGGAAACATCCCCACCTGGATGTACGAGGAGGTGGAGCGGCTGCGGCGGCAGTACGGATTTTTTCACTGGCATCTGGCATTCCCCGAGGTCTTTGCTGGGGCGCCCTCAGCCGCCGACTCGCCGGCGGATCGCAGCGGAGCCGGCCGCACCGCAGGCGGCTTTGATGTCATTCTCGGTAATCCGCCGTGGGAGCATGTAGAACTGAAAGAGAAAGAGTTCTTTGCTTCTTCGCGGCCGGATATCGCCGAAGCCGGTACGGGCAGCCGGCGCAAGCAAATGATCAAGGATCTGGAGCAGAACGACCCGTCGCTATATCGCACTTTTTCTGAAGAGCTTCGCAAGCACGATGGCATAGCCCACTTTATCGGCAATAGCGGTCGATACCCATTCTGTGGCCGTGGACGGATTAATACCTATGCGGTTTTCGCTGAGCTCAACCGCACCCTGATCAATTTCATCGGCCGCGTCGGCTGCATCGTCCCTTCGGGCATCGCCACCGACGACACCACCAAATTCTTCTTCCAGGACCTCATCGCCCGCAGCAGCCTGGTCAGCCTCTACGATTTCGAGAACCGCGATTGCATTTTTATTGGTGTCCACCGCAGCTACAAATTCTGTCTGCTCACACTCACCGGCAGCGGCAAGCCCAACCAGCGCGGCGCGGAATTTCTCTTTTTCGCCCACCAGACCACAGATCTCGGTGATCCGGAGAGGCGCTTTGTCCTTACCGCCGACGACATTGCCCTGCTCAATCCCAACACCCGCACCTGCCCCATCTTCCGCAGCCGCCGGGATGCCGAGCTGACCCGCTACATCTACCGCCGCGTGCAGGTGTTGATCGACGAGAGCCAAGGGGAGAGGGGCAATCCCTGGGGCATATCATTCAAGCAGGGTTTGTTCAATATGACCAGCGATTCCCATCTTTTTCGCGAGCGCAAGGAACTGGAAAAGGCGGGCTGGCAGCTGCAGGGGAATGTTTTCGTCCGCGGCCAGGAGCGTCATCTGCCCCTTTATGAAGCCAAGATGATCCACCACTATGACCACCGCTGGGCCACCTACACCCCGGAGGGCGACACCCGCGATCTCACCCTGGCCGAAAAGCGCCGCCCCGATTTCGCCCCCCTGCCGCGCTACTGGGTCGAGGCGCGCCACGTCGCCGCGGCCCTGGCGGGGAGATGGAAAAAAGAGTGGCTGCTGGGATTTCGCGATATCTGTCGAAGCACCGACGAGCGCACCGTTATCGCCGGGATTTTCCCGAGGATGGCGATCGGCAATAACCTGCCGCTCCTTCTCATGCAAATTGATGATGCCTCCTTGGCAGCCTGCAGTGCCGGATCGCTAACCAGTTTTGCATGTGACTTCGCTGCGCGTTTTAAAGTCGGCGGAACGCATCTGAACTTTTTTATCGCTCAGCAAATTCCGATCCTCCCCCCAAACACCTATTCCCTCCCCTGCCCCTGGGCCGGAGCAGGCCCGGCCGGCAGCGCCACCATCGGCGACTGGCTCCTCCCCCGCGTCCTCGAGCTCGTCTACACCGCCCATGACCTCGCCCCCTTCGCCCGCGACTGCGGCTACGACGGCCCGCCCTTCCAATGGGACGAAGAGCGCCGCTTTCAACTCCGCTGCGAGCTCGACGCCGCTTTTTTCCATCTCTACCTCGGCAGCGAACAGGAGTGGCGCGAGCAAGCCACATCCGAGCTGCTCGCTTACTTCCCCACCCCCCGCGATGCCGTGGTCTACATCCTCGATACCTTCCCCATCGTAAAACGCAAAGACGAGCAAAATTATGGGGAATTCCGCACACAAAGAAACATCGTTTTTATATATGATCAAATGAAACCATACAATCATTAATAGCAACCATAAAATTGAAAGTAAGATATGCGGTTTTAGCATGTTAGAAGATTAGTGACAGTGAGTCCCTGTTGTTGAATACGCAAACATTTTGCTAAATACAATGGTTACTTTGGTGAGAGCACAAAACAGAGGAGTAAAAAAATGCCATCTTTTTTTCTTGCACGGTTGAACGGACAAGAGAGAGCCGATCTTATAAAAAGGCTGCATGAAGCGCAGTCAGGAAAATGTTTCATTTGCGAAAAAGAGATCGATCTGGATCTGCATAAAGATGCCCTCGATATTGATCACGTGATCCCACTTAAAATGAATGGACCGGACAATCCCTCCAATTTTGCGTTAACACATAGCAGCTGCAATCGCGCCAAGCAGGCGGCTGATTTGAATGTCGCACGAATCCTGGCACGTTTTCAGCAAATCAAAGAATCAGTTAATAATGAAAATCGCGGTCCAAATCTTGATGATATACTTCTGGCCTATCAGGGGAAAAAGTATTCGATGGTGTTTAAAAGGGAAGGTGTGAAAATATCGTTCTCATTCCCGGATCTTGGCAATAATGAGATAATAACAGAAACCGTTTATCGTGATTCTCTGAGTGGATTTGAATACTTTTTTGCATTCTTCCCGATCGAATACCTCCACCACGATGACAAAATAAATCCCCGTTCGATCGGGGCTAATATTGCCAAATTAATACAGGAATTTTATCAAAAACGGCCTCAGCTTCATGTTCAATTGGCATGGATAGACTCGAAGCAAACTCCAACCTTAATAAAAGTCTTCGATGGTCAGCATAAAGCGGCTGCCCAAATTATGTTGGGCGCTCGTTTCCTTCCTGTCAGGGTGTTTATTAATCCAAATATTGACATGCTCCTGACGGCTAACACAAATGC
>JAKQKF010000509.1 GCA_029560815.1 bacterium | reverse complement strand
GATGACCTTTTTGGCGCGCTCAATATTCTGGATGCCCGGCAGCTCGATCAGGATGCGGCTGTTGCCCTGCGGGGTGATACTGGGCTCGGAAACGCCGAACTGGTCGACGCGGTTGCGCAGCACCTGCAGAGTCCGGTCGACGGCATCTTTGGAGAGCTTTTGCAGATCGGCGACGACCTCTTCATCGGTCTGGCCGCGGCGGCCGAAATAACGATTCAGCTTGAGATCGCGGGAGGTGAAATTCTCCTGCAGAGCGTCAAAAAAATCAGTGCCCCGGGTTTCATAGTCGCGCTGCGATGCGGCGAGAATATCCTCGAGGCGGGTATCCTTGTTCTTGGCGTTCTCCGCCAGATACTGTTTCAGATCGATCTCGTACACCAGGTAGGTGCCGCCCTGGAGGTCGAGCCCGCGGCGGATCGCACGGCCTTGCAGCTTGGCGATCCTGGTGTTGAGCTTGATCAGATTATCAGAGAGACGCAGGGCTTCATCTCTGTTGCTCTCGGTTACAGCCCGGCGCACAGAGCCCTCCAGTTCGCCGCTGGTGACGCCGACCTCAATATCGGTCTTGCTCAAACCGGAGAGAGTGCCAAGTTTGGTGATCAGCGCGGACTCTTGATCGAGCAGGTTGTTGACCTGAAAAGTGGGCATCAGGGAGAGCACGGCCACGACGATCAGGGCCAAAACGAAAATAAGCTTGAAAATCAGAGCTCGTTGCATGAATGAAAAACCTCCTGAAAGGGAATTTTGGCGGACATAACCTAGAAATATAGCTCATTTTACCTAAATATGCAAACAAAAAGAACGGGCCGCTTACCAAAGGAACTCGCCTGATCACCATGCCCTGTGCATCCTGCTCTCCGCTAGCCGGACTCTTGCAGACGGCACTCCGGAGCGAGGGAGAGACGCTTCTGCCGGTCTCCGCAAGGCGTCGGATCTGGGGGACCTAAAAGCTGTACGGTCAGGATCCAGCGGACCGCTATTCCTCGTAGAACAGCTTGATCTGGCCGACCTTGACGGCATCGTGGAGCACCAGCTGCGCGCGTAAATCGGCAACGGCCTCGATCCCGCCGCTGAAAGAGCCCTCGGCTTCATAGACATAATCATGCAGCGGCGAATAGAGTTCCACCCCGCGGCCATTCCGGTTGACGGTCTCATGCTCCTGCCATCCTTCTGCCGCCACGCCGTCAGGCCGTCCGCTGACGATCTGCTTGATGGCCGCAGCGCTCTCCTTTGAGAACTCCTTGATCCTGACGGAGAAGGAGCCGGATCTGATCTTCCTGGCCTGAATGGGATGGCCGGAGAGACCGAGGGCGGCAGCGGCATCCTTTTGTAGAGCTGTCAGAAAATCCTCCTCGATGACGATGCGCTGGAAAAGATCGGCAAGACCGACCAGTTCCAGCGCATCGTCATCGAGGAGGATTTTCTGACAGCTCTACAAAAGGATGCCGCTGCCGCCCTCGGTCTCTCCGGCCATCCCATTCAGGCCAGGA
>JAKQKF010000500.1 GCA_029560815.1 bacterium | reverse complement strand
GTCTTGGCCGCAGCGGCCGAAATGTCGGCGAGCTTGAGCTTGCGCACCTTCTCAGGATAGCTCTGGTAGTAGGAATCCGGGAGATCGTAGGTCACAATTTCGGCCAGTGAACGGCCGACCGCCGCGATGGTCTCCCAGGAGCCGGGCAGGCCGAGGATCTCGTTCTTCTGGATCTTGTCCAGCTCCTCCTGCGTGGCCGGACGCGCTCCCAGGATATCCTTCAGCTCCCTGTAAATCTCCTCAACCGTCTCCCGGGTTTTGTCGCCCTGGACCGGCGCGTAGGCGATGAAGGGGCGCTGGCCGCGGGCGTCGATCAGCATGCTGCGGGCGCCATAGGACCAGTGCTTCTCCTCGCGGATGTTCATGTTGATGCGCGAGGTGAAAGTGCCGCCGAGGATGTTGTTCATCATGTTCATGGCGATGTCGTCGGGATCGGACTTGAGCGGCGCGACATGACCGGCCATGACCAGCGACTGCTGGGCCTGCGGCTTGTCGATCAGGTAGACCACCGACTTTTGCTTGTGCGCCACGGCAGCGACGGTCTTTTTCGGCGCTTTGCCCGGCTTCCAGGCGGCGAAGACCTTTTCCAGCCTGGGTGTGATCTCGGCAAGTTTGATGTCACCGACGATCACCAGGGTGGCGTTGTTGGGTTTGAACCAGCTCTGATGGAACCTGGCCAGATCCTGCACCGTCACCTTGCCGACCGATGCTTCAGTCCCGGTCCCTGTCAGGGGGATCGCATAGGCATGCCCCTCGCCATAGAGCAAACCGGGCAGGAGGCGGACCGCCATGGTGGTCGGCGAGGCCTTTTCCTGCTGGATACGGGCCAGGATCTGCTTCTTCAGCCGGGCCAGTTCCTGTTCAGGGAAGGAGGGATTGAGCACGATATCGGCAAAGATATCAAGAGCGGGATCGAGATTCGCTTTGAGCGTCGAGAGGGTGACCGAGGAGGCATCGAGCCCCGATCCGGTTCCCAGCCGGGTACCCAGCAGGGCGAGCTGCTCACTGATCTCCAGGGCGCTGCGGGTTTTGGTGCCCTCATCCATCATGTCCAGCGCCAGTCCGGCCGTGCCCGCCAGGGCGCCCTGGTCGGCGGCGTAGCCGGCATCCACGATCAGGTTCATATTGACCAGGGGGACGCTGTGGCGCTCGGCGAGCACAACCTTGAGGCCGTTGGAAAGGGTCGCCCGCTGCAGGGCCGGAAAGGCGACGGCGGGAGGCGCGGCCGGTTCCGGTAGTTTGGTGCGGTCGATTGTGCTCTGCGCGGCCGTAAATTCGGGAAAGGGATGAACCTCGAGAATGTAAACCCCGTCGCCAAGCCACTCACTGGCGCTCTTGCGCAGGTCGGCGGCCGTGGCCTCACTGATGTGCTTCAGGGTGGTCTTGTAGTAATCCGGTGAGCCGCCGAAGACCTGGTTGCGGATCAGGATGTCAGCCTTGCCGCCGAAACCGCCGATGCGCTCGCTGCCGCGGACAAAATTGGACATGTACTGGGCCTTGACCCGCTTGAGTTCGAGTTCCGTGGGGCCTTCGGCCAGAAATTTGGCCAACTCCTCATCGAGGGCCTTTTCGATCTTTTGCAGCTCCACGCCCGGTTTGGCGGTCGCGTAGATGGTGAACAAGCCTGCGATCTCACGGGCATCGACATAGGCCGTGACGTCGGTCGCGATCTGCTCCTCATAGACCAGGCGTTTGTAGAAACGGGAGGTCTTGCCGGAGGCGAGGATGTCGCTGATCAGATCGAGATGGTCGGCGCATTTCGTGCCCCAGGCGGGCATGTTCCAGACCTTGTAGATGCGCGCCTGCGGCACGCGGTCCTGGGCGACCTGGCGCATGGAGCCGCTGCGTTTGGCGGTGTAGGCCTCATAGCGGGTGACCGGCGGGCCGGCCGGGATGTCGCCGAAATAGCTCTTCACCTTCGCGAGGGCGGCCTGGGTGTTGATGTCACCGGAGATGGCAATGACGGCGTTGTTCGGGCCGTAGTAGGACTTGAACCACTCATGGACATCCTCCAGCCGGGCGGCGTCGAGATCCGCCATCGAGCCGATCACCGTCCAGGAGTAGGGATGGCCGGCCGGAAAGCAATTCTTCGCCACCAGCTCATCGACCAGACTGTAGGGTTCATTCTCGTACTGACGTTTCTCATTCTGGACCACCCCGCGCTGCTCGTCGAGCTTGCCCTGATCGAGAGCGCCGAGGAGGTGACCCATGCGGTCCGACTCCATCCAGAGGGCGACATCAAAAGCCGAGACCGGCACGTTCTCGAAATAGTTGGTGCGGTCTTCGTTGGTGGTGCCATTGAGATCGGTGGCGCCGATCTTCTCGAGCGGCTTGAAATAGTCGTCGTTATAATTTTCACTGCCATTGAACATCAAGTGCTCAAAGAGATGGGCGAAACCGGTCTTGCCCGGCTTTTCGTTCTTGGAGCCCACATGATACCAGACGTTAAAGGCGACAATGGGGGCCTTGTGGTCCTCGTGGATGATCACGGTCAGGCCGTTGTCGAGGACAAATTTCTGGTAGGGGATTTCGATCTCCTGGGCAAAAGTCGAAAAGCCGGCAAGAAAAAGAAACAGAGCCACAAGGACTGTTGAAAGCAGGGTAAAATGACGGGTAGATCCTGGACGCATACGACCTCCTTTGAATGATATGAAATAATGCGGGCGGGATATCAGAAGCCTATTATAATACGTATAAAATTACGATTTGTTTTCTTAAATTTTTCAAATAACTCCGCATAGGCCTGCGGCAGCCGCTGCATCCTGTTGGAATGGGGTGCATGCAATCGCCTGGCCGATGTTGTTTTCACTTGATTCTCCCCGCTCGATTAGCTATTTTTATCGTAGAGAGTGTGCGCAAAGCCAACAGCACAGGCGTTTGGTTGTTCTTCCACGCTACTGGCGTCCAGCTGATCAGTAACGCAAATTTACGTCAGTGGACGTCAAATAACATACCAACCAGGCGGAGAGAGGCAATGTCTGCTTCCAGGATAATTTTATACCTGATTCTGCTGACCGCCTGCATCGCGATGCCTCCGCCGCTGACGGCAGCATTGAACAGTGATGTGCCGCAGCGCATCTGGCATTTTACCGAGGCCTCGGGTCAGGCTGCGGGCGAAGCCTGGGGGACGCAGGTAGTCAGCGATACTTCCGGCGCCGTCTACGTGAGCGGTTTTCAAACTTCAACGCCTTTCGGCACCGCTCTGCTCCTGCAAAAATACTCCTCAACAGGCCGACTGCTCTGGAGCCGCAGCCATCCGGGCTACCCGGGGGATTTTCTCCCGCGGGCCTGCCTCCTCACCCCCCGGCAGCAAATCGTCCTCGCCGCCACCACTTCGCACCCCGATTCCGCCCTGCGCCTTTTCTGGTACGATCCGGAGGGTGTTCTCCTGAACGAGGTGCGCTGTGGCGGGATAGCGGGAAGCGTTCCGGCAAGGGTCAGCATGATCGCTGATCGTTTCAGCCAGATCCATCTCGCCCTCACCGTGCAAGACGATATTATCCTGCTGCGCTACAGTCCCTCCGCGGAGCTGCTCTGGCAGCACCGCGAGGATGGCGCAGGAGAATATCTCTGCGACGCGATCGGAATGGACAGCACAGGCGCGCTTTATGCTGCCGGGATTAATTACCAGCCGACAGAAAACCTCTTTGTATGGAAATTTGACACTTCAGGAACGCTGCAATGGCGCAGCAGCTACAACGAACCGGGCAGCTACACTCCCCCGCAAATGACAGTCTATCCGCAAGGCGGCTGCTGCATCCTGACTAGCAGCAATCCGCCGGAAAGTTACAAAAATGACCTGCTGACGCTCTCCTTCACCGCTGAGGGCAGACTGGTCTGGAGCGCACGCCATGAAACCGGTCTCGAAACGGGGATCCAGGGCATACTCGCGCGCGACGACAGCGGCCGCCTTTACGTCGCCGGCCGCCAGGCCACGGACGGAGATTCCACTGCGATCGTGCTCATCTGCTATGCCAACGATGGAAAAAAACTGTGGCAGACCGGCTACACCCGGGGTTGGCTGAATATCAATGCGATCCATACCCTGGCACTCGGCCGTCCGGATGGACTCTATCTGGCCTCCACCACCGAAGACTGGCAAGAGCACCGCCGGCTGCTGATCTGCCGATTCGATCCTTCCGGAGTGTTGGCATGGGACTCTTTTTTTCCGGCCCTGTCCGAAGAATCGTTTGAAGCCGAAGGCGCGGCCATGGCTGTGACCGGGGATGGACGATGCATCATTGCGGGTGAGCAGCGCGATGCCATAACCGCTAACGACCGGCTCCTGGTCCTTGGCCTCGATAGTGCGGGCAAGAGCTCCTGGCAGGCGAACGCCGGCGGAGAAATGACTTCCAGGGATCTATGGATCGATTATCAGGTGGATGCCTCTGGCTGCCTCTATCTCCTCGGCAGAAGTATGGGAAGTATGGAGGGAGAGATCAGCAGCACCTTTCTGGCCGTCCTGAAGCCGGATGGCGCGCTTCTCTGGCGGCTGCCCCTGGCAGGACTGGAAGCGGGCAACGCCGCGCTGCAATTTCTCAGTGTCGACCGGGGTGGCGCCGCCTATGCCGGTGGAACCGGCAAGGATAAGCAAGGACGCGATCTCTTTGTCATCGTGCGCATCAGCGCAGGGGGACAGCTGTTGTGGTCGAAAACTGCGACGGCCGTCGAACAATACTCCTGCACAATCGCAGATCAGGCTCTCGATCAGCAGGGTAATCTTGTCGTCACCGGCTCATTCTATCGCACCCCGGCTGCTGCGGATCCGGGCGGCGATGTTTATACCTTCAAGCTCGATCCCGGCGGCCGGCTGATTTGGCAGGCCGTCTATTCTGGGGACGCCCCATCGGATGACCATCCCATCGCACTGGCCATCGACGCATCGGGCCATGCCTGCGTCGCAACCGTGGGCAAGAATCGGGAAATTCTCAGATACGATCCCGATGGCAAGCTGCTCTGGCGGGCGGGGTACAACCGCAGTGCCACCTCCTACGACCGGCCTGAACAGCTGGCCATCGATCCGGAGCAGAACATCTGGCTGTGGAGTTATACCTCGGATTTGCAGGCCGGCGTACGCCGGCAGGGCGTACTGGCCAAATTCAGCCCGGCGGGCAGACGGCTCTGGCAGATCGTCGAGGGTGATCCGCAGGGATTTGTCCGTACCAATCTTCTATCGGTCGATTCCCACGGCCAAGCCACGGCAGCCGGCTATTACTGGGAGGGCCCGGAAGCGCAGCACTATTTTGTCACCCGTATCGATAAAGAGGGCAAGGTGCTCTGGCGCACCGTCATCGGAAGCCGGATGCTTCTCGATGGCCTGGTGGACCGCCAGGGCTGCACCTGGCTGCTGACAGAGGCAGGCGCCGGCCGGCGTGAAGTGCTCGGCTTGGATGACCAGGGGGGCTTGCTCGGGGCCTGGCCGGTCACGGAGGCGAGCGCCTCGCGCATGCTGGGAGATATCAATGGCCGTTTTTATTTTGCGGCCAATCAGCTGGGCTATGGCTGGTCTGCCTTTGATCTCTCTTGTTATGCCCCTACAACCGCAGCGGCCATCACCATTCCCCGGCCGGCCATGCTGCAAAATTATCCCAATCCCTTCAATATCAGCACAACCATCCGCTATGCCGTGCAGACAGCGGGCCGGGTGCGGATCACCATCCATGACCGTCTCGGTCGGCAGGTGGCGCAGCCGGTCGATGCCCCGCACACTACTGGCTGGCACGAAATCATCTGGAACAGCACCCGGGCGAGCGGACTCTATTTCATCCGCCTGCAAAGCGATGAGGGGACGACCTGGGAAAAAATGCTCCTGCTGCGCTGACAGCATATAGCATGCCGGCTGCACCGCTGTTGGGAAAAGGCCCCATGCGCTCGACCGCGCCTGGGGCCTTTTCCTGCAATGATCTCATGCCGCCCAGAGAAGTGATGCTGCTTTCAGCTGTGGCCTCCCCGGCGACAGCAACAGGAAAACGATAGACAGCTAAAGGAGCTGCCACGAGCAGCTCCTCTATCAGGATCACTACTCTTGCTTTTTTCAAAGTTATCCTTTATTTTATCTTGTAAACATACCAATCACGTGCAAAGTGCTGTCTTTTTTTAATAATTTACGGCCCCGGGCCGGCGGACCCTTTGAGAAAGGATGCCATCATGAAAAAGTACGCTCTGCTTGTTCTCCTCCTGGCCGGCCTCGCCCTGGTCAGCTGCGCCGAACTGGCGACGATACTCCCCGAACTGGCCAGCGCCGCTGGCGGCGGACTGACCACTGAAGAGATCATCGCCGGCCTCAAGGAGGCCCTCGTCGTCGGCGCGACCAACTCCTCCTCCACAGCCTCCAGGAGCGACGGCTTTAACCTCAACAGTACCATCAGGATCCCCTTCCCCCAGGAGGCCATCCAGGTTAAAAAAACCCTCGAGGATGCCGGCCTCAATAATCTGGTCAACCAGTTCGAGACCTCCCTCAACCGCGCCGCCGAGGAGGCCTCTAAAAAGGCGCTGCCGATCTTTAAAAACGCCATCACCTCCATGACCATCGACGAAGCCGTCAAGATCCTCAGGGGCTCAGATTACGCCGCCACGGATTATCTCAAGACCAAGACCACCGCCGCTCTTACCGCCGAGTTCACCCCCGTGGTTGGAAATGCACTAAAGACCGTCAATGTGACCAGGTACTGGACTCCCGTGGTGACGGCCTACAATATGGCCCGGGCGGTCAGCGGCGGCTCATCCTCCTCAAAGGCGATCGATCCGGATCTGGAGGCCTACGTCACCGGCAAGGCCCTGGAAGGGCTCTTTTATCTGATCGGAGAGGAAGAGAAAAAGATCCGGGAGGACCCGGCCGCACGGGTGACCGAGCTCCTGCAGAAGGTCTTCGGATCGGCCATCCGCGGCTAGACGCGGCCCTGCAGCAGCCAAAAAAAAGCCCCTGATTTGTGCCAGATCAGGGGCTTTTTACGTTTTAACATGCATCACGCCCCGTTGCTGAACCCTCTTGCGCAGATACTCTTCCCTGCCTGTAATCAGCAGAAAGCACCCCTCCTCCCCCTGATTCCAACTCTTTTAATAAATGGTTGACTAATTCAATTCGGTTCGTTATTATCAAATGGAAAGGGTATTTACTGTTGGTCAAGGGCCAAGCCTCTTGGATTCCTTGATAAAACGGCTGTAAAAAGAGCACATTTGACGAGAAGAAATATCATGAATCCCAAAATACTGTCGTTGTTGATGAGCATGGTGTTGATTGCATCCGGTGAAAAAGCGGCAGCCATCGCTGCAAATGCGCATCCGGACCAGGTCCAGCAAACGGGAAATCCTGCGGCTGGCCTGATCAATATCAACAAACTGGTTCTGTGGACCCAGGCTGATGGCATGACTTCGTTCAATCCTTTCATGCAGTCCAGCCCAAGCCCGATTCCCTGGGGCGCGATCTACCCCTATGGCGTTCCGGCTGGCCTGGTCTATGCAGACGGAATTGTCTGGGGCGGATTTGTTCACGATGGCCATACGCCTGTTCTACGGGTGGGCGGCAGCACCTTGCGTACCGGGCTGCAGCCTGGAGCAATCCTGACGCCGGGCGTGGCTGAGGATCCGACGGCTGCCATTGTCAACCGGGTCTGGCGCTACCGCGCGGACTGGCAAACCGCCGACCTGACCCCGGAGGCCTTCACCCTCCTCGTCTCGCAGCCGGACGCAGCCCTCCGCCATTTTCGCTACAGCACGGATGAATTGAAGGCGGTGGCTGATTCTTTGCGCACGCGTTATGGGAAGGATAGACTGGAATGGCCATGGCAAAAAGGCGCTCCGTTCTACGATATAAATCAAAACGGCAGCAAGGAGGAAAACGAGGAACCTGGTCTGCTGAATGCGGCACAGGTCGTCTGGTACGTCGCCAATGATCTGGATTCCGAACGAACCCTTGCTCTTTACGGTTCGCCCCCCATCGGGCTGGAGGTACAGGTGACCTTGTGGGGTTATGATCAGCCCGATCTGGAAAACAGCGTTTACCGTCGGACCAAAATAATCTACAAAGGCACACAGAGCACTCCCGCTTACGCGGTCATCGACAGTTTGGCGATCGGTCTCTATAGCGATATCGACATCGGCAGCTTCGACGACGATTTCGCCGGCACCGATACCAGCTTGCAGATGATGTATGGCTATAATTCAACATTCCTTGACACGATCTATCACACCAGATATGGTATCGGACCGCCCGCATTCGGATATTCGCTGCTCTACGGACCCATCGTAGTCAGCGATAATACCGATGACTGGGCCTGCTTCGACTTTAAGGCGCGCAGAGGATTCCGGAATTTGCCCATGACAGCAAGCTGGGTCGACCGGACAGGCGACACGGATTCTCAACCCACAACCGGTAAATATGACGGGACACTGCACTACTATAACATCCTGTGTGGTTTCCGCCCCCGTCCAGTCACTCCACCCGATCCCTTTCATAACCCCGCCACAGGTCTGCCCGTCCGTTTTTCCATGACCGGCGATCCGGTCTCCGGCACTGGTTGGCTGGATGAATTCCCAGGCAACCGGCAGATCACCTTCAGCAGTGGCCATTTCCGGATGGTACTCGGCGACACCCAGGAGGTCACAATTGTTATGACAGCAGCTCTGGGAGCAGACCGCCTCGCCAGCCTCACTGCGCTGAAGTTTTTCACCCGAAAAGCGCGTGAATACGCCGGC
Source organism: bacterium (assembly GCA_029560815.1). The sequence continues at coordinate 635 of JAKQKF010000500.1, read as the reverse complement.
TACATGGTCGTAACCCATGCACCGGCGCACGACCCGAGCATGTTGCCAACCTCTTTTCAGCTCCTGCAAAATTATCCCAATCCCTTCAATTCCGGGACCATTTTGCTGTTCGATCTGCCCGGGAACACTCATGTCCGATTGACGATCTATGATCTTGCCGGCAGGAGAGTTACTACTTTGGTCGACGAGCAGAGGCAAGCCGGACGGCATGTGGTGTCTTGGGACGGAACAGATGCGCAAGGTGGGAGTGTAGCGAGCGGCTTGTATCTGATCAGGTTAGAGGCCGGCAACCAAAGGGAAATCGGGAAGATGATGATCATCCGATGATCTCAAGCAGCAGTGGATGATGAGGGGACCGCTGCAGTCTGATTGTTTTTCCCATTGCGCAGTATCACCTTGAACTCGCCGAATGAAAATAAAAAGGCCCCGGCAATCATTTGAATGCCGGGGCTTTGTTGTGAAGGTGACGGGAATCGAACCCACTCCTGCCAGGAGAATCATCGATTCGATGGCTGCTAAAGTGCTTCGAACTCCTCTAAAGTGAGGTTTGCCTGGTGTAGAATGCTTTTCAAGGTACCTATTGGCAGATCTCTTGTATGCATAGAGACATAAGTCTGCCTTCCATCCGGATGACG
>JAKQKF010000384.1 GCA_029560815.1 bacterium | reverse complement strand
CGGCGATGACCTCGGCGAAGGTCTCCTCCGAAAAATAGTCCAGTTCGACCATGAGCTGGAGAAAAGGCAGCTCCGGAGCCCGGGGAAAATTCTTCAGCTCCTTGAAGTAGCCCCAGAGCTGGGTGAAATTGAGCAGCCCCTCGGGGGTTTGCACGCCGATGCGGGGTTCCCCCTTGGCTGTCAGATAGGAAAAGGCCTTCATGTCCGATCCTCCTGGTGAGTATTTCCGGTCTGGTGGTCAAGTATATCAAAAACGGGATTAAGAATCAAGGAAAATATGCTCGGCCCGGGGTCTGCGGCCGGGCAAATAAAAAAGCCCCGGCGGAGGCCCCTCCGGGGTGGAGGGAACATCGGCCGGGGCGGGAGCCTCAGCGGCTGCGGGGCGGTTGATGGCCCCGGGCGCAGGTGACAAGATAGTCCGCAAACAGCATGAGCAGGAGCGTGCCCGCGAACATCAGCAGAGTGCTGACGGGCAGGGCGATGCGGCCGCTCATCTCGGCGAGGCGGGGCAGAAAATTGAGCTCCCCGAGCCACTCCCAGGAGAGGTTGATTTCCGGCAGCCTCATTTTACGCGCCTCTTCCACGTACTCCGCCGGCCGCAGATAGGGCAGGGAAAGGCTCAAGGCCATGATCAGCCCGCCGATGATCAGGATGGAGTGGAGCAGGTTTTCCTGGAGCGGGCCGAGGGTATCCCGTCTGATCTTGCGCATCACCTTCTCCGGCAAGGCCGGAGAGGGCTGCCACGCCGGCGCCGCCGCGAGGCCGGCGAAGAGGGGCTCATAGGCGTCGAGCCGCTCCTGGCAGAGAGGACAGCCGCGAAGGTGGTCCAGCTTGTCCCGCTCCGCCAGCTGGCGGTCGAGGTAGAGCTGAAGGTCCGCATCGCACAGGTGTTCGGTCATGTTGTTGCCTCCGCTTGATAGTGCGCGGCGAGGCGGTCGCGCAGAAAACGCCGCGCACGAAAAAGATAATTTTTGACTGTGCCCTCGGGAAGACCGGTGATCTCGCCGATTTCGGCATAGTTCATCTCTTCGAGATGAAAAAGAGTCAGGATGGTGCGGTAGTGCAGGGGCAGCGCCTCGATTTCGCGCTGCAGGGTTTCACGCAGATCGCCCGCTTCAGCGCGCGCCAGCGGCGAGGCCTCGGTCGTGGGCACCCACTCCACCCGGTGCACCTCCTCGTCCTCCTCTTCACTGCCGGCCACCAGATCCTGATAGAGGGGCACGCGCTTTTTCTGGAGATAGTTGATGCAGGTGTTGTGGGCGACCGCAGCCACCCAGGTGGAGAATCTGGACTTGTACTGGAATTCACCGAGACTGCGATAGATGCGCAAAAAGATCTCCTGGCACAGGTCCTCACGATCCGATGCCCTGGGAACCATCCGCGCAACCAGGTGGATGACCAGTTTCTGGTAGCGCTCGAGCAGGAGCGCGAAATCGCCTTGCTCGCCGGCGAGGATGGACTCGATCAGTGTTTTGTCGTCTCGTTCTTCCATTCTAATCCAATTAGACAGATGAACGGATTAAAAGTTGCAGGTGCCGGCCCGCAGGCATGGCCTGATCCGGGATCCCCTCCCCTCTTTCTACAAGGAACACATTTTATGGCAAAAATCCAAGAATTATCGCCTCCCCTGCAACATTTGCGCGCCATCCCGGTCATATGTAGTAGAACGGGAGCACACTCCCAACAAGAAAGGAGAATCATATGGAAGAACTCATCCCCATTGTGATGTTTGGCCTGATTGCCTGGGTGATCAAATTCCTCTCGGACAACAAGCTGAAACGCTACATGCTCGACAAGGGGGTCTCCGCCGAGACCATGCAGATGATGTTCAAGCAGCCCGTACACGAGCACACGCCCGCCTCGCTCAAGTGGGGACTGGTGCTGACTGCGGTCGGATTGGGCGCCTTCATCGGCCTGAATTTCGCCGACGGGCAGGATGAATATGTCCTCGCCAGCATGCTGCTCTGCGGCGGCCTGGCCTTGATCGTCTATTACGTCATCGCCGCGCGCATCGCCCGCGCCAAATAGTCCGGCCGGCTTTCCCGGCTCATGCCCCCCGGTCCGCCGGGGGGCATCCCCCCTTTCGCCCGTTCGTTTTCCCGCCCGGGCGTGAATTTTGACCCGAAAATCTCTTGATTTGCTGGGGAAAAATTCGTAAATCTTCCCCGTCATGGCCAAACAAAAACTCATCCGCTTCGTCGCGCTCTCCAGCCTCGCCAACGTCCGCCAGGAACCGGGCACCCTGCCCGGCCGCTGGGGCGCCGATTTCTTTCACAATCATCATCCCCTCACTCTCGAGCTGGGCTGCGGGCGGGGCGACTATACCGTCGCTCTGGCGCAGCGCCACCCGGAGGGCAATTACCTCGGCGTGGACATCAAGGGGCCCCGCCTCTGGGTCGGGGCCACACGCGCCCTTGAGCTTGGCCTCACCAATGCCGGTTTTATCCGCACCGCCATCGAACAGATCGGCGATTTTTTCGCCCCCGGCGAGATCGCCGCACTCTGGATCACCTTTCCCGATCCCCATCCCCCTGCCGGCCGGCGCAAGAAACGGCTCAC
>JAKQKF010000485.1 GCA_029560815.1 bacterium | reverse complement strand
CTGATCGTCCTCTTCTCCATCCCGATGGCGGTGATCGGGGTGACTCTGACCATGGTGCTGACCGGCACCATCTTCAGCCTGCAGGCCTTTATCGGCTGCATCATGCTTGCCGGCATCGTCGTCAACAACGCCATCCTCCTGGTCGACCATACCAACCAGCTGCGCCGCCAGGAGGGGATAGAGCTGATGGAGGCGGTCGCTCAGGCCGGATCTCACCGCCTGCGGCCGATCCTGATGACCACCCTCACCACTGTGCTCGGCCTGCTTCCCCTCTCCTTCGGCCTGGGCGAGGGCGGCGAAACCCAGGCGCCGATGGCGCGGGTGGTGATCGGCGGACTGACCAGCTCAACCCTGGTGACCCTGGTGCTGGTGCCGGTGGTCTATTCGCTCTTTGAGCAAAAGATGTTCTCGCACAAGATCCGGGCCGCACTGCGCAGGATCTTCAAGTGATGCGGCGCAGGCCGGAAATATCGCGCCATCCTTTCGTGTTCTATTCGGCATAAGCAAGCATGGCAGTGATAAAACATCCAAAGAGAGGACAAATGATATGAGATGCAATGTCGGCAAGACTGATCGCTGGATCCGCATCGTCCTGGGTCTGCTGCTGGTCGGCGGAAATCTCTTCAACTATTACGTTCTGCACAATCCCTATCAGGTGTGGGCCAACATCGGCTGGATCCCCCTGCTGACCGGGATCTTCCGCTTCTGCCCGTCCTATCTGCCCTTCAAGATCTCGACGGTCGAGAAGGCCAAATAAATCAAAAAGCCCGGATCAATCACAACCTGATCCGGGCTTTTTCTTTTCCTGCACCTCCCATCAGGGCAGTCCGCTCACCGCGGCAGCGCGGTTGTTCTCAAACCAGAGCACATAATCCCTGGTCGTGCACCGGCCGTCCAGATTGAGATCCGCCGTGGCATAGCCCGCCGTGCCGGCACGGGCGGCGCTTTGCCAGAGTGAGAAATCCGCAGCATTGACCGATTTGTCCCCGTTCAGATCCCCCGCCCGCAGCGCCCAGATCCCGCTCTCCACCTGAACAGCGCCTTTGCCTCCATAATACTTGTCCGTCCCGGTGGTAAAATCACACGCGGCAGCGTTGGTGCCGTCGAACACCAGGGCGGAGGCCGACATCGCCGCCAGATGGTTGCGGGTCTGAACGGCCACGTAATAGCTGCCGGTCACCGCGGCAAGGATCACGGTAGTGCTGCCGGTGGCGGGATCGGCCAGCCGGCCGTCACTGCGCAGCCAGAGGCTGCGCTGAACCACCGGGGCGCCGGAGGCCGTGGCGCGCAGGCCCACCAGCACCCAGTCGACGATGCCGGCCGGAACAGAGGAGGCTGTATAGGGCGCCTGCGGAAAGGGAGACTGCAGCGGTACCGCAGCGCCGCCCGCGGCCAGAGTGCGCATGGCGTGGCTGCCCGCATCATAGGCGCCCTGCAAATAGAGCCTGCCGCTGAGCTGCACCGGCGAGCTTTGCGGACCGTAAATCCGCACATTCGAGAAAATCACCCCGGGCTGGGCGCCGTAACCCCAGATCAGATTGTCCCGGCCGATGAGAAGGTAGCGGAAAGCCTCGATTTGACCGGCAAAAGGCAGCCGGGACATCAGCTCCCCGTCGAAATAGCAGTAGATATAGCTGGTTGTCCAGATGATCTTGAATTCATAGGTGCGGGAGAGGCTCCAGGTGTGGTCCTCGATACAACGCTCTTCTTTTCGCGTTGGCAGGCCGCGTGATGCTGCCAAAAATTTGAATCCCGCCACACCCGGCCCGGTCGAGTAATTCAAACCTGTGCGGATATTGCACCAGGAGCCGTCGGTCTCAAAGATCAGCTTGTTGTTGTCGTAGATGCGCGAATAGAGATTGATGATGTGCTGCTTGAGGGTGTCGAGTGTATTCTGCGATACCGGATCGAAATTGGTGACGTTGATGATGAAGGTGCCTTCAAAAGGGAGGGGTGACGCCAGGG